>JANXZC010000120.1 GCA_025355725.1 Syntrophus sp. (in: bacteria) | reverse complement strand
TGAGCCGTTTTATACGAAGAAGGTCATGGGGAGAAGCGGCACGGGACTGGGGCTGGCAGTGGTCTGGGGTACTGTAAAGGATCATCATGGCTACATAAACGTGGAGACTGAAGCCGGAAAGGGAAGCACCTTTACCCTTTATTTTCCCGTGACGAGGGAAGAAACCACTGCTGATGGTGTTGCCGTGCCCATTTCCGAATACACGGGAAAAGGCGAAGCAATTCTGGTAGTGGATGATGTAAAAGAACAGCGTGAGCTGGCGGCCAGTATGCTAATGACTCTGAATTACAATGTAGCGATCGTTTCGAGTGGTGAAGAAGCGGTGGCTTATATTAGATCGCGCAAGGTGGATCTCATGATCCTGGACATGATCATGGACCCCGGCATGGACGGACTGGACACCTACCGGGGAGTTCTGGCGATCCGTCCGCAACAGCAGGCGATTATCGTCAGCGGTTTTTCGGAGTCCGATCGGGTGCGTGCCGCCCGCGGCCTCGGCGCGGGGGCCTATGTGAGAAAGCCCTATATCAAAGAGAAGCTGGGACTGGCGGTGAGGAGAGAGCTTGACCGCTCCAAGGGGTTTTGATCCGGTAGCTGTTTCGTCGCGTATACGTAACGGCATAGAAGCACAGACAATATCGACATAAACGAAGGCAATGAACATGGAAAATGATACAGTCATTGACATCCTGCTCATAGAGGACAATCCGCAAGACGCGGAGCTGGCGATCCGAGCGCTTCGGAGGAGCAACATCACCAATACTTTGCATGTGGTGGAGGACGGGGCGGAGGCCCTGGACTTAATCTTCTGTCGCGGCGCCCATGGGGGACGGGATTTTTCAAGGCCTCCGAAGGTGGTCTTTCTGGATCTAAAGCTTCCGAAGATGGACGGCCTGGAGGTCCTTAAGGCGATCAAGTTGGACGAGCGGACCCGAGCCATCCCGGTGGTGGTCGTGTCCTCCTCGCGGGAGAACCCGGACATCCAGGCGGCCTATGCCCTGGGCGCCAACAGCTATGTGGTAAAGCCGGTGGGGTTCGACGCCTTTCTGGAGGTCATGAGCAACCTGGGGCTTTATTGGCTCCTGGTAAATCAGTTGCCGGGTAAATAATGAATTGGGGAAAAGGTATGAAAATCAGGACAAGGCTGAAACTAAATACCTGGTTCGCTATGGGCGTGATCGCCCTCATGATGCTTTCCCTGACCTGGACCTTCCGGGAAGTCAGCAGGATGGACCGGAATGAAAATATGGCAAGTGAAATGAGGAAAGTCGCCTTCGAGAAGATCTTGTTACGCGACGATTATCTTCTCCTGCGAGGAAAACAGGCGCGGATGCAATGGCAGGCCAAATCCGAAACCATGCGGAGGCTCCTGGAATCGGCAAAGGAGATTTTTACAGGCGCTGCGGACCGGGCCGTCCTGCAGGAGGCGCGGCAGAACTTCGAGGCAACCTTCTCCCTATTCTCAACGATAATAGCGAGGCCGGGGCCGGAGGAAGGCACCGCAGGCAAGAAACCTGCCTTTGATGAAAGAGAGTCGCGGCTGATCGGCCAGATCTTTTTGAAGACTCACGCCTTTCAGCACAATATCGATGAACTGTATGAATCGGCGGAAAAGGCGTCGCGAGCAGCGCGGAACAGAGGGGTCGTTCTGGTCATCATCTTCTTCGTCTTGGGCGGCGGCATGGCTATCGTCACAAATTCATTCCTGACGAGAAGAATAGTTGAAAAGCGCCTGACGACCCTTCACAAGGGCGTCATGATTATCGGCGGCGGCAACCTGGATTATCGCATCGCCGTGGAAGGGGACGACGAGCTGGCGGATCTGGCCGGTGAGAGCAATCAAATGGCCGTTAGTCTGAAAGAATCCCATACTTCCATAGAAATCCTGAACCGGGAAATCACCGAGCGCCGGCAAGTAGAAATAATTCTACGGGAAACGGCCCGGTTGCTGGAAATGACGATAAATTCCTCTCCCCTGACCATCATTGCCGTCGATCACGACGACATCGTTACCGTCTGGAATCCGGCGGCCGAGCGGCTGTTCGGTTGGCCGCAGCAGGAAGTCATCGGGCATCCCCTGCCAATTCTCCCGGACGACAAAAAGGACGAGTTCGAGAAGATCCGGGCAATCGTCGACGGAAAGGAGACTGCTTTCATCGAACGGTCGCACCGCCGGAAGAAGGATGGTTCCCTGGTCGCTGTGGATATCTCCATCGCCCCGATCACGAATGCCGAGGGCCGGATCATCGGCAGGATGGGGATACTTACCGATATTACGGAACGTATCCGGGCGGAAGCGGCGCTAAGGGAGACAAATGAACGGCTTTCTTTGGCACTGGAAGTGGGCAATGCAGGAATATGGGAATGGGATCTCAAGGACGACGAGGTCCGCTTAGATGATCGGTTCCATACAATGCTGGGCTATACGCCGGGGGAACTGCCAAATACGCTGCCGGAATGGTTATCATACCACCACCCGGAAGACATACCGGTATGGATGCCCAAAGCCAAGGCATATTTACGGGGCGATAGCCCTTTTTACGAGAGCGAGCATCGTATCCGTAACAAAGCAGGGACATGGAGCTGGGTCTTCACCAGAGGCAAACTCGTGAATCTCATCCCCACGGAGCCCCCTGAGCAATTCATCGGCATCGCAATTAACGTCACCGAGAGCAAACGGGTGGAGGAAGAGATCCGAAAGCTCAACGCCGAACTCGAACAGCGGGTGGTGGAGCGGACCGCCCAACTGGAAATTGCCAACAAGGAGCTGGAGGCCTTTGCCTACTCCATCTCCCATGACCTCAAGGCACCGCTTAGGGCTGTGGACGGTTATGCACAGATTCTCATCGAAGACCATGCCGTCCGTCTGGATGACGAAGGAAGACGGGTCTGCGAGGTTATCACCAACAACGCCCGGAGGATGGGCAAGCTCATAGACGATCTACTGGCCTTCTCCCGGACGGGCCGGGCAGAGATAAATCCTGTGTCTGTGGACATGGCGACCCTGGCGAATTCCATCTTCTTTGAACTGACGACCCCGGAGGAACGGGAGCGGATCGATTTTCACGTCGCCCCCCTGCCTCGAGCCATCGGTGACCCGACGCTCCTCCGGCAGGTCTGGATGAACCTCCTCGGCAACGCCGTCAAGTTCTCCGCGAAAAAGGAGCGGGCCGTCATCGAGGTGGGTTGCGCCGTGACGCCCCCCACAACAATGGCTACCTCCGTTTCATCGGAAATCATAAAAGGAAAACCAGCGGTAGTGTACTTCATCCGGGACAACGGCGCCGGTTTCGACATGGCCTACGTGGGCAAACTTTTCGCCGTTTTCCAGCGTCTCCATAGCGCGAAGGAGTATGAGGGGACGGGTGTGGGCTTGGCCATCGTCCAGCGGATCGTCCAGCGCCACGGCGGCCGAATCTGGGCGGAGGGGGAGCCGGGCAAAGGGGCGATATTCCATTTTACCTTAGACGAGAAGGCGTAGCCTTGAACCATTTGGAAGTTGTGGAGGTGACCCTATGAGTCGCACAAAAACGCCGTTTCGATTTGCATCCCTGAGCCTCGCCCTGCTGGCGATCGTCATTCTGACCGGAAACGCCTGCCGGCAAGAGCCGCCACCGCAACAGACCGGCCCGCCGGAGAAGATCACCATTGCGTATTCAACTGCGTCCAACGCCATGCTCATGTATATAGCCTTTGCGAAGGGTTATTTTAAGGAGGAGGGACTGGATGCAACGCCGCAGCCCCATGCCTTCGGGAAGCCGGCGCTCGCGTCGGTGATTAACGGCAAAGCGGACCTGGCGACCGTGGGAGACACCCCCTTAGTATTTGCCGTCATGGGTGGCAAGAAGATCTTTGTTCTTGCCACGATCCAGACGGCAAACAGGAATGAAGCGATTATCGTCCGGCAGGACCGGGGCATTATGAAACCCTCGGACCTCAAGGGGAAAAAAATCGGTCTTACCGTTGGCACAACGGGTGATTTCTTTGCGAATTCGTTCTTCCTGGTCCATGGCATAGAAAGGAAACAGGTCACGATCATCGACTTGAAACCCGATGAGATGGCCGCCGCCCTCGCCTCGGGAAGGGTGGATGCCGTTTCCACATGGAATCCAACGCTGTTACAACTGCAAAAGGCATTAGGAGATAAAGGACGGATTTTTTTCGATGAGACGGTTTATACAGAGAACTTCTGCGTTGCCATGGCGCAGGATTTCGTCAAAAAGCACCCGGAGGTAATCAAGAAAGTCCTCCGGGCCCTGATCAAGGCCGAGAACTTTGTAAAACAGTATCCCGAGACATCACGTCGTCTGGTGGCCGATTTCATCAAGGCAGACAAGACTTTTCTTGATGAGACCTGGGGTATTTTCACTTTCCGGGTGACCCTGGACCAGTCCCTCCTCGTGAATCTCGAGGACCAGACGCGGTGGGCCATGAAAAACCTGTTGACGTCGGGCAAGGACATGCCCAACTATCTCGATTTCATCTATGTGGACGGTCTCCAGGCCGTCAAGCCCGAGGCGGTTCGGATCATCCGGTAGGAGAGAATATTATGAAGATCAGGACAAGGCTGGAACTCAGCACCTGGTTTGCCCTGGGCGTGGTCGTCCTCATGGCCCTTTCCCTGACATGGACCTTCCGGGAGATCAGCAGAGTGGAACGGAATGTAAATCTGGCAAATATAATGGGCAGAGTCGCCGCGGAGCGGATCTTGCTGCGCGACGATTATCTCCTCCGTCGGGAAGAAAGGGCACGGCTGCAATGGCAGACCAAGTCCGGAACCATGCGGGGACTCCTGGAATCGGCAAAGGGGCATTTTACGGGCGATGCGGACCGGGCCGTCCTGGAGGAGGCGCAGCAGAACTTCGAGGCAACCTTATCCCTGTTCGCCAGGATAGTAGCGAGGCAGGGGCGGGCGGAAGGCGCCACAGGCAAGAAACTTGCTATTGATGATGGGGACTCGCAGTTGATCACCCAAACCTTTCTGAAGTCCTATGCCCTACAGGACAATATCAGCGAGCTGGTTGAGTCATCGGGAAAGGCCTTGCGGACGGCGCAGAACAGAGGGGGCCTTCTGATCATCATTCTCGTCCTGGGCGGCGGCATGGCCATCGTCGTCAATTCATTCCTGACGGGAAGAATCGCCGCGAAGCGCCTGAGGGCCCTTCATAAGGGGGTGCAAATCATCGGCGGCGGCAACCTGGATTACCGCATCGCCGTGGAAGGGGACGATGAACTGGCGGAGCTGGCCGGGGAAAGTAATCAAATGGCCGCCAGCCTGAAGGAATCCTATACTTCCATAGAAAATCTGAACGGGGAAATCGTCGAGCGCAAGCGGGCTGAGGAGAGGATCCGGACGCTCAACGCCGAGCTGGAACAGCGAGTCCGCGAGCGGACCGCTCAGTTGGAGGCGTCAAACAAGGAATTGGAGGCATTTACCTATTCCGTTTCTCACGACCTGCGATCGCCACTGCGGGCCGTGGAAGGATACGCACGGATCCTGCTGGAGGACTTCGGGTCCCGTATCGAAGCAGAAGGCAGGCGTCTCTGCACCGTCATCAGCATGAACGGCCGGACCATGGGAAAGCTTATCGACAGCCTCCTCGCCTTCTCCCGGATCGGCCGGACCGAGCTGCAGCGTTCGTCCATCGACATGGCTACCCTGGCAAACTCGATCTTCTTCGCACTGACGTCCCATGAGGAACGGAAGCGCATCAATTTTCACGTCGGCACCCTGCCCCCGGCCCAGGGCGACCTCGTGCTGATCCGGCAGGTTTGGGAAAACTTGATCAGCAATGCGGTCAAGTTCTCCGCGAAAAAGGAGCAGGCCGTGATCGAGGTGGGCTGCCTTATGGAGGGTGGCAGACAGCCAGCAGCAGGAGGGCATGGGTTCGATGGTGCGGTGGAACATCCGTCATACCCAACCCCCGATCCGAAAGCCGAGACAGCTTACTTTGTCCGGGACAACGGCGCAGGCTTTGATATGGCTTACGCTGGCAAGCTTTTTCGCGTGTTCCACAGCCTCCACACCCCGGGGGAATTCGAAGGCCTGGGAGCAGGCCTGGCCTTCGCCCAGCGGATCATCCACCGTCATGGCGGCCAAATCTGGGCGGAGGGGGAAGTCGGAAAAGGGGCGGCGTTGTTTTTTACCCTTGGCAAAACAGATATGATATTAGCATGAACGATATGATACGTATTTTGATTGTCGAAGATTTGCCCACCGACGCGGAGCTGTGCGAGCGGGAGGTAAGACGGGCGCTTCCCCAGAGCGCATTCCTGCGCGTCGAGACGCGGGAAGAGTTCATCGCGGCCCTCGCCTCATTTGCTCCCGACCTTATTCTATCCGACTACAGCCTGCCCCGGTTCGACGGCATGAAGGCGTTGGCCCTCGCCCAGCAACACGCGCCCGAGACGCCCTTCATCATCCTGACCGGCTCCACGAACGAGGAAACTGCGGTGGCCTGCATGAAGGCCGGGGCCTGGGACTACGTCATCAAGGAACACATCCGACGGCTCGGACCGGCGGTTATCGCCGCCCTAGAACAGAAACAGGTACGCCGGGAGCGCCTCGCAGCGACAGAGGCCCTGCACGAAGGCGCAAACCTGCTCCGGATAGCCGGACGGATGGCGCGCCTGGGCGGATGGATTGCGAACCTGCATGAAAACCGGTTAATCTGGTCGGAGGAAGTTGCGTCCATTCACGACATGCCGCCGGGTTATTCTCCCCGTCTGGAGGAGGAGATTAACTTCTATACCCCGGAGTGGCGCGAGAAAATCGAAACAGTTTATGGCGCCTGCGCCCGGGAGGGCGCCCCTTATGACGAAGAGATGGAAATTATTACCGCCCGGGGTCGGCGCATCTGGGTACGCATCATCGGGGAGGCGATCCGGGACGACGCCGGAACGATCATCAGCTTGCAGGGCGCCCTCCAGGACATTACCGACCGCAAGTTGGCGGAAGGGGCCCTCCAGGACAGTTTTGACAAGCTCCGCAAAACCATCGGAGCTGCCATCAGAACCCTGGCCGCGACCGTTGAGATGCGGGACCCCTATACGGCGGGACATCAGCAGCGCGTCGCCGGTCTGGCGCGGCGTATCGCCCGGGAAATGTCTCTGGATAACGACAGGATTCTCGGTCTGGGCCTGGCTGCCGTTATCCATGACATCGGCAAGATATCCATTCCCGCCGAGATCCTCAGTAAGCCGACGAAACTGACAAACATTGAATTCAGCCTTATCAAGAACCACCCCCAGGCAGCTTACGACATCCTCAAGGACATGGAATTCCCCTGGCCCATTGCCGAGATCGTCTATCAGCACCATGAGCGCCTTGACGGCGCCGGTTATCCCCGTGGTCTCAAGGGGGAGGAAATCTCGCTGGAGGCGATGATAATTGCCGTCTCCGACGTCGTCGAAGCCATGAGTTCTCACCGCCCCTACCGACCGGGTCTCGGCATTGACGTCGCCCTGGGGGAAATCAAAAAAAACAGGGGCGTCTTCTACGATCCGGCCGTTGTGGATGCATGTCTGCGGCTTTTCCTGGAGAAGGGCTTCACTTTCTCATAACCACTTGGAGATATAAATTATTTATGCCTTTATAACGAAAAAACTGGTACAATGTCCCGTGATTAGAGGAGAGCGGCCGTGCAGCCTGTGAGTGTTAAAACAAAAATCGCTTTATCCGTGTCCATCTTGATTCTGGTACTTTATCTGGTCAGCACTTTCGTTGTCCTGTCCTTATTCCAGAATCAGATCAAGGATATCATCGGCCGCCAGCAGTTCGATTTCCTTTCCGAAGTCGCCCGGGGAACAGACAAGAATCTCCAGGGGGCCCAGCGTAGCCTCTTCGAGGCGTCAGCCCACCTTGACGCGGCCACCATCATGAGAACCGGTGCTGCGGACACTTTCCTCTCCGAAGTGACGCAAGGGCACCTCATGCTCAGTAATATCTTCGACAACGGGATCATCCTTTTTTCTCCCACGGGGGTAATGCTGGCCGCCCTGCCCCACCATGAACAGGAAGGAAAGGACTTTTCCTTTCGTGAATACATTAAACGGACCATTGAAACTAAAAATCCTTATATTTCAAAACCTTACTTTTCTACCAGACCCGGCACTCCGCCGGCGGTGATGCTGACTGTGCCCGTCTTTGACCGAAGGGGTCGTCTCGTAGCGATTCTGGGCGGGAGCGTTACCCTCACGAGCGAGGGCATCCTGGGAGATATCGGGACGGTGAAAATTGGCAAGACCGGTTACATGTATCTTTTCAGCGCAGACCGGACGCTCCTTATCCATCCGAATAAACAGCGGATCCTCAAGCAGGATGTCCCGCCGGGGGCCAACAAACTCTTTGACCAGGCCATCGCCGGTTTCGAGGGATCCGGAGAAACGGTCAGCTCCAAGGGACTACCGCTCATCGCCTCCTTCAAGAGGCTGAAGACCACCGATTGGATTCTATCGGCCAACTATCCGTTGGCAGAGGCCTACGCGTCGGTGACCAAGGCGCGAGAGTACCTGATCCTGTTCATCATTATCGGCATTGCCCTCTCTATCTTTGTCGTCTGGCTGGTCATGAACCGTTTCCTCTCACCCCTGTCCGAACTAACGCGGCAGATCCAGGGGATCGGACAGGAGGCGCAGACTGACACCGCCCCGGACATTACGGTCACCGGAACGGGGGAGATCGGACAGCTTGCCCTGGCCTTCCGGGAGATGGTAAAACGCCTGGCAGAGCGGGATACTCAGCTCCGGGAGGCGGAAGCCCTCTACCGGACCCTTACGGAGCGATCCTTCGCCGGGGTCTATGTGGTTCAGGACGGCGTCTTCCAGTACTTAAACGACAACGCCGCCGCCTTTGCCGGTTATACCCCCGCAGAACTTATCGGGAAAGGGGCAACCGCCCTCCTCCACCCGGAGGACACGGGCAAGGAGAAAACATTGTCCAAGGCCATGATGGCCGGGGTCAGCACCGTCCCTTACGAATTCCGGATCAAGACCAAGGATGGAGGAACCCGCTGGATAATGGAAACCGTGGCCCCCATCGTCTTCAACGGCCGACCGGCAATCCTCGGTAATTCCCAGGATGTCACGGAGCGGAAAATGGTGGAGGAGGCCCTGCATCGGGCGAAGGAGGCGGCAGAGTCGGCCAATCGGGCGAAAAGCGAATTCCTGGCCAACATGAGCCACGAAATCCGGACACCTATGAACGCCATCCTCGGCATGGCGGAGCTGCTGTCGGAAACGCCTCTCACCCGGGACCAACAGAAATACGTCCAGATCTTCCGGGATGCGGGGGAGAATCTCCTCACCCTGATCAATGACATCCTCGATCTCTCCAAGGTCGAAGCGGGGCAGGTCACCCTGGAGGCCGTACCCTTCGACCTGGGCGAAACCATCGAAAGAACCGGTGAAATCCTCGGCATGCGGGCGGGAGACAAGGGCCTCGATCTGGTTTGCCACATCCAGCCCGACATCCCCATGGACGTCGTCGGCGATCCCCTCCGGCTGCGGCAGATCATCACCAATCTCATCGGCAACGCCGTCAAGTTCACCGAAGCGGGAGAAATCCTTTTAGAGGTTAAAGCGGCGCCCCAGGCGGATGCAATCAGCGCCGAAGGAATCGACCTTGTCTTTACCGTAACCGATACGGGGATCGGCATCCCCGTAGATAAGGTGGGGCATATCTTCGAGAAGTTCACCCAGGCGGACACCTCCACCTCCCGTAAATACGGCGGTACGGGTCTGGGGCTGGCCATTACCAGGTATCTGGTGGAACTCATGGGGGGGAAGTTGACCGTCCGGAGCGAACCCGGTAAGGGAAGCGTCTTTTCCTTCACTATCCGCCTGCCCAGACAGCTTGAGGTGAGGCCCCGGACAGATAGCGTTCTCATTGACCTGGTGAATGTCCGTATCCTCGTGGTAGACGACAATGCCACCAACCGGTTGATCGTGAGAGAATTTCTTGCCCCCCTTGGGGCGACGATAGCAGAAGCGACGGACGGCGAAAATGGATTGCACCTTATGCACGAGGCCGCCAAGGCCGGGGAACCATACCACCTCGTGATCCTCGATCACCAGATGCCGGTTATGGATGGGCTGGAGGCCGCCCGCCGCATCAAGAACGATCCGGACCTGCGCACCGCCGTCCTGATCCTCCTGACCTCCCTCCAGCGCAAGGAAGACAGCGAAAAGGCCAAACAACTCGGTTTTGTCCAGACACTCTTCAAACCAGTTAAGCGGGCAGATCTGCGCGAGGCTGTTGCTCAGGCCCTGGGGCGCCGGAAACTCACCGGCGACCTTCCGGAAACAGAAGAGAAAACACGGCCCCCTGCAACCACCATAGCCCCGTTACCACAGCGGCCCCTGCGCATCCTCCTTGCCGAAGACAATGAGGACAACCGGACCCTGGTCTGGATGTACCTGAAAAATACCCCCCATGAGATGCAGATGGCGGAAAACGGTCAGCTTGCCCTAGACAGATTCATCAACAACGGTCCCTTTGATCTCGTCTTCATGGATGTCCAGATGCCCGTCATGGACGGCTACACCACGACCAGGGCCATCCGTTTCTGGGAAGAAGAACAGGGCCGGAAACGCACACCCATCGTCGCCCTCACCGCCTACGCCCTCAAGGAGGACATCCAGCGGAGCCTCGATGCCGGCTGCGATGGACATGTTACCAAACCCCTGAAAAAAGCGACTTTTTTAAATGCCATCGCCCAGTACACCACCGGGAAGGGAGATCCAATACATGTCCGATGAAAAGGAAAAATCCTCTTATAATAGGCTTATTCTGATCTTCGCGGTCCTGGCGGCGGGGATTATAGCTATCGGCTACCTATCCTACCGGGGCTACGAACGGCAGTACCGCTCCGCAGTGGAAAGGCAGCTCTCCGCCGTCGCCCTCTTGAAGGTGGACGAACTGGTCGCATGGCGCCGGGAGCGGCTGGCGGACGCCGCCGTCTTTCACGGGAACACAAATTTTTCAGAGCTGGTCCGGCAATATTTGGCCGCGCCCCGGGATGTAAAAGCGCAAGATAGGCTCCGGGAGTGGCTCAAACATATTCAGACGGCATATCGGTATGATATGGTCATGCTTCTGGACGCCGGCTATACTAAGAAAATGGTCTTCCCCGCAGTCCCGGAACGGAGCAGGTCCTATATCTCTCCATTAACCTCCGAAATTCTAAAATTGGGGAAAGTCGCTTTCGAGGATTTCTACTGGAATGAGGTGAACAAAAAGATCTATCTGAAGATCCTGGCCCCTATTTTTGAAGGAGAAAGGGGCGGACGGCTGCTGGGTGTCCTCGTCCTGCGTATCGATCCGGAAAATTATCTCTATCCCTTGATCAGCCGCTGGCCTACGCCGAGCCGGACAGCGGAGACACTCCTCGTTCGCCGGGAAGAAAATGAGGCGGTTTTCCTCAACGAGCTCCGGTTTCAGAAGGATACGGCCCTCAAGCTCCGGATCTCCCTGGACAAGACGGACCTGCCCTCCGTGCAGGCCGCCCTGGGTCATACGGGGATCGTGGAAGGTCGCGACTATCGGGGAGAACCGGCACTGGCGGCGGTAGAACCCGTCCCCGATTCGCCCTGGTTTATTGCCGCCCGCATGGATCTCGTGGAGGTGTACGCACCCCTTAAGGAACGACTCTACCTGACGATCTTTATCGTCGTTGTCCTCCTTGCCGGAGCCGGTCTGGGCGTCATCATGATCTGGCGGCAGCAGCGCACCCGTTTCTACGAGGAGAAATTCGAGGCGGCGGAGACGCTCCGGGAGAGCGAGACAAAACTACAGGCCATATTCAATACCGTAGGGACAGGGATTCTAATCATCGACAAGGACACACAGGTCATAATTGAAGTCAATCAGACGGCCATAGATATGATCGGACTGCCCAAGGGATTGATTATCGGACAGATCTGCAACTCCCTGGTTTGTCCCGCCCAGGCAGGCAAATGCCCCGTCAAGGATCTTGGCCAAAGCGTCGATCACTCGGAACGTAAGCTCATCCATGCCGACGGACATCTGATCGACATCGTAAAAACCGTTCATTCTATCAAGATCAAGGGAAGGGATTGTTATCTCGAAAGCTTCATCGACATTTCCGACCTCAAGCGTGCGGAGGCGGCCCTGCGCCGGGCCAAGGAGGAAGCAGAGGCTGCCAATCAGGCCAAAAGTGAATTCCTGGCCAACATGAGCCATGAAATCCGCACGCCCATGAACGCCATTCTCGGCATGGGGGAACTCCTGTCGGAGACGCCCCTTAGCAGGGACCAGGAAAAGTACGTTCAGATCTTTCATGACGCCGGGGAGAACCTCCTAACCCTGATCAATGATATTCTCGACCTTTCCAAGGTGGAAGCGGGACAGATACAGTTAGAGGCCTTCCCCTTCCATCTTGGCGAGCTCATCGAAAAGACGGGCGAAATCCTTGGCATGCGGGCCGGTGACAAGGGGCTTGATCTGATCTGTCATATTCAGCCGGATCTCCCGATGGAGGTCATCGGCGATCCCCTCCGCCTGCGGCAGAGTCTCACCAACCTCATCGGCAACGCCATCAAGTTTACGGAAAAGGGAGAGATTGTCCTGGCGGTGAAGGCAGGCGCCCCTATCTATCCGGAGGCCAGGGAGGCGACCTTTGTCTTCTCCGTCACCGACACGGGGATCGGCATTTCGGCGGGACAGATGAAGAGTATCTTCGAGAAGTTTACCCAGGCCGACACCTCGACGTCACGGAGATACGGCGGTACGGGGTTGGGGCTGGCCATCACCAGACATTTTGTTGAGCTCATGGGGGGTACCCTGTCGGTCAAGAGCAACCCGGGCCGGGGAAGCGTCTTTTCCTTCACCGTTACCCTGCCCTTGCAGGATCAGGGTCAGTTTCAGGAAGAAACAGCCTCCCCTCCCGATCTGCAACAGGCCCGCATCCTCGTCGTGGACGACAATGCCACGAACCGGATGATCGTTAGAGAAGCTCTCGCCTCCTGGGGGGCAAAGGTGAGGGAGGCAGCCGGGGGTGAGGAAGGACTGGCTATGCTCCACCGGGCCTGTGAGGCGGGGAAACCTTTCCGGCTGGTCATCCTCGATTATCAGATGCCCGACCTGGACGGTTTCGAGACGGCCCGTCTCATCAAGGTGCAACCGGAATTGCGGGGGACAATCATGATCCTTCTGACCTCGCTCCAGCGCAAGGATGACATGGAAAGGGCCAGAGAAATCGGTTTTGCCCGCGTTCTCTACAAACCGGTGAAACGAGAGGAACTGAAAGATGCCGTAACGAAAGCCCTGGGCGCCCTGGAACCCGGAGGTCGAGAAATCAGAATCCCCACCGCGACCGCGGCGCCCATCGCCTCGCCACAGCGGGCACTGCGCATCCTCCTTGCCGAAGATAACGAGGACAACCGGACCCTGACCTGGATGTACCTGAAAAACACCCCCCATGAGATGCAGATGGTGGAAAACGGCCGGCTCGCCGTGGATATGTTCATCAGGGACGGTCGATTTGATCTTGTCTTCATGGACATCCAGATGCCCGTCATGGACGGCTATGAGGCAACCCGGGCCATCCGGTCTTGGGAAGAGGCGCAGGGGCTTGAGCGGACCACCATTATCGCCCTGACCGCCCATGCCCTCAAGGAAGATCTCCAGAAAAGCCTTGACGCCGGCTGCGACGCTCACCTGACCAAACCATTGAAAAAGGCGATATTTTTAGATACCCTCGACCGGTACGCCACCTTAAATGCTACCGCCGGGAAAGGAGTCAAAGGATGACACCTTCGCAAAAAGTCGTCATTCCCGTCACCCCGGCAAAAGCCGGGGTCCAGACGTCGTCCCGGCCCCGTATCGTGGTACGGGGTAAATAGCAGCCGAGAACCATGAACAAAATACTGGATGCCGCCCCGGTTTTCACCGGGGTGACGCGCCGTCATGACGATACGTGTGCATTTTTGAGTTTTTGAGAGAGCGTCAATGTTAATAATTACAGAGAATGGGGTTTTTATTTATGACTGATGAACAGACCGACTGGCGTGAAAAGGCCTTGAAATGGAAGAAACAACTGGCCTGGCGGGCAACCCATGACTCATTGACGGGGCTGCCGAACCGCATGCTCTTTATCGACCGGCTTTCCATGGCCATCATCCAGGCCCAGCGGGAGCGGGAACGGGCGGCGGTCGTCATCCTCAACCTGGATGGATACAAAAACGTCATTCACAGCCTTGGTCTCCGGGCCGGGGATGAGCTGATCAAGGAAGTCGCGGCAGGCCTTCGCCATCTCCTGCGGAAGGGGGACACCCTAGCCCGTATGGACATGGACGAGTTTCTTATCCTCCTGCCCCGCATCCTCCGCATCCCCGATGCCGCCACTTCCGTAACAAAGGTGCTGGATGGTCTGCAATCAGAACCTTTTATCATCCAGGGACAGCAGTTAAACATAACCGCCTGCGCCGGTATTGCCTGCTATCCGGAAAACGGTGACCAGGCGGAGGAACTGATCCGCTGCGCCGATGTCGCCCTGTGTGAAGCCAAAGAGGCAGGAAAAAACACCCATCGAATCTACCGGCCGATGTAGTAGTATAGGCGCTGAGCTAACACATTGCCATTCCCCTCCAGAGCCTGTCGTATAACAGATCGGGGATGGTATAACCTAGAAAGCGGTTCCTGGATTCCTGGTCAAGCCCGGAATGACGGAAACTACAGATAACAGAGATTATCTACACTAGTTTTCCGTCCATCATCGCTGCTCTTTCAGGCCGGCAAACAATAATCTTGTTCCTCAAAGAGCCTCAGACATGCGTCCACCACCGGACCGTCGTACCTGATGTTTTTGTATGTTCGGATCTCGTCAAGTGCAGCTTCGACGCCAAGAGCGATACGGTACGGCCGATAAGAGGCCATAGCCTCGACAACATCGGCAACGGCCAGGATCCTGGCTTCCGGCAAAATGTCCCGACCGTTCAGACCCACCGGATAACCGGAGCCGTCCATCCGTTCATGGTGCTGAAGAATTATTTTCGCGATGGACCATGGAAAAACGATGTCCTTGAGGATATCGCAACCGGCCTGGACATGAACCTGTATCAGGGATCGTTCCGTATCCGTCAAGAGGGATGGCTTGCAGAGGATCTCGGCGGGAACGGATATCTTGCCGATATCATGAATCGTGGCCGCCATTCGCAGCCCCCCCATAATTTCAGCAGAAAGGCCGAGTTCGCGTCCGATGGAAGAGGCAAGGGAGGATGTGCGCTGCTGGTGCCCTGCCGTGTAGGGGTCTCTTGCTTCGATTATGCTGGAGATGACACGAATAGTTGCCTCGAAGGCCCGCTCCGTTTTCTCCATGCTTTTCTTCAATTCATGAGTCCGCTCGGCAACGGTTTCTTCGAGCATTTTATTGAATTTCTGTAATGCCTCGTTTTTCCATTTAAGGTCTTCCGTGAGTTCCATATTCGCCTTTAGCAACCGGTAACGATCGACGGCATTGACGATGGTGCTCCTCAGCTCTTCGTTGTTCCAGGGTTTCGCCATGAACCTATAGATCTGCCCTTCATTTATGGCGGCAATCACTGCTTGACTATCCGCGTAGCCGGAAATGACGATGCGGATCGTATCGGGCCAAAGCCGACAGACCTCCCTGAGAAATTCGACGCCATTCATCTCCGGCATTCGATAATCCGACAGGACAATCTGAATAGGGAAAATGTGCATGAGGGAAAGGCCTTCCTTGCCGGAAGAGGCCGTGAATATCTCGTAATGGTCATCTTTCAGAAGCCTTTTGATGATCTCAAGCACGAATGGCTCGTCGTCCACCGCCAGGATGCGGATTATTTCCTTTTCTTCGGCTGTGCTGGTCATGACACTCCTTTTATTATTACCCTACAACCGGTATCCGGATGGTGAAAGTCGATCCTTTCCCGACCTCGCTTTCCATTATGATATCACCGTTGTGACGCTTAACAATGTCATAGGAGATGCTCAAGCCCAGGCCCGTTCCCTTGCCCGCTGCCTTCGTTGTGAAGAAGGGTTCTAAAATCTTCTTGAGGTTCTCCTCCGGGATGCCGCTTCCCGTGTCCGTTACCGAGACATAAATATCATCTCCCTTTGTCCGGGTCCTTACGGTGATCTTCCCCCACTTCTCGATAGCCTGCGCGGCATTCACCAACAGGTTCATGAATACCTGGTTCAGATGGCTGATGTTGCAGCGGGTCAGGGGAAGTTCCCCGAATTCCTTCACCAGTTCCGACTTGTACTTGATCTCGTTCCAGACGATGTTGATGGTGCTGTCGAGGGCCGCATTGATGTCCTCGATCATATACACATCCTCCTCCATCCGGGAGAAATTCTTGAGATCGGAAACGATCTTCCGGACCCGGTCGGCCCCCTCCAGGGACTGATCGATGAGATGCCCGACATCTTTGAGGATGTAATCAATCTTCATCTTCTCTCTCAGGGCATGAAGGGTCTCCATGGCCTCCGGCGGCGCATGTTTCCTGGCGATTTCTTCCTGCACTGTGATGATTTTGTCGATGCCTTCCAGATAGGTCCTAAGAATACCGAGATTGCCAGTAATGAAAGACATGGGGTTGTTTATTTCGTGGGTGATGCCCGCAGCAAGCTGGCCAATGGAGGCCATCTTCTCCTGCTGGATGACCCGGGCCTGGACCTGCTTCAGCTCCGCATGGGCTTCCTCCAGTTCTTCGTGCTTCTTCAGCAGCGCCTCGTCCGACAACCGGCGCAGCTTTCTTTCCTCCGCGTCTTTCAGCTCGCGCCTGATGGCCGGGATCAGGCGCTGCAATCTGTCTTTCATTATATAGTCATGGGCGCCGGCCCTCATCGCTTCAACTGCGGTATCTTCACCGATGTTTCCGGAAACGACCAGGAAGGGGATGTCCAGCCCCGTTTCCCTGAAGAGCGCCAGGGCCTGCAGTCCGCTGAACCGTGGCAGCCTATAATCGCTTATAATTAAGTCCCATGGCCCCGATCCAAGGGCGGCGCCCATGTCCTCGGCGGTCTCCACCCGCACGTGCAAGGGTTCATAGCCGCCCTGGCGAAGCTTGCGGAGCAAAAGTTCGGCATCATCTTCCGAGTCTTCAATAATTAAGACCCGCAGGGGCTGTCCCATTGTCTCCTCCTGTCTATCCGATCTGCATGATGTACTTTACCAGGAGCGCCGTTTCCAGGTAATCGAAATTGATGGGCTTGGTAACATAGTCGAAGGCCCCTAATTCAATTGCCTGCCGGGCGATTTCATCGTCCGTGACGGCCGTGACCATGATGACGCCCACATTCGGATCGATCTTCCGGATTTCCACGAGGGTCTCGATACCACTCATGACCGGCATCATGATATCGAGGAGGACAATGTGGGGGCGGATCTCCTTCACGAGGCGCAAAGCCGTGGCGCCGTTGGGGGCGGTAAAGACCTCGTATCCCCGGGGGACAAGCTGGGCCTCCATCAATTTGAGGACCAGGGGTTCATCATCGACGCAGAGTATCCGTGCAGTGGTCGTTGCCATAAAATATTCTCCTTCTACATAATACTAGAATTATTAACGTTATTTTTGTTCCACACTATGACATATTGCCTTGGGGAGGGACGCAGGGAATCCGGAAGATAAAGGCGCTGCCCTTCCCCAACCCGGCGCTTTCGGCCCAGATACTCCCTCCGTGCATGGCGATGATTCGGCGCGTCAGGGAAAGACCCAGACCCGTCCCCGGGTTCTTGCCCATAGCGGGGTCATAAACCTGATGAAACTCCTCAAAGATCTTCTCCAGATCCTCCCGGGCTATCCCGATGCCCGTATCCGTCACGGAGGTCTCGATGCCCTGGCCGCTGTCTTTTCCTCCCGGTGTTATCCCGTCAACCACCCTGACCCTGACGATTATCCGTCCGCCGTCGGGGGTGAACTTTGTTGCATTTGACAGGAGGTTATACAAGACCTGTTTCAGCTTCCGTACGTCCGCCGTTACCGGTATCCCTGCGAGACGCTCCTCCACCTCCAGGCGTAACTCGATGTCGTGGCGCCGGGCCTTTTCCCTGAACATGGACAGGCTGTTTTCAAGTAGTTCCGGCAAGGAAACGGGGGCATAGTAAAGATCATCCTTCCCTGCCTCAATCTTGGCCAGATCGAGGACGTCGTTAATAAGGTCCAGGAGGTGCTGCCCGCTAGCGGCGATGTCCTGGGCGTATTCCACCTGCTTATCGTTGAGGGGACCGAAGTATTGCTTGATCAGGACGTCCGAGAAGCCGATGACGGCGTTTAGGGGCGTCCTTAATTCGTGGCTGATGTTGGCCAGAAAGGCGCTTTTGGCACGGTTGGACGATTCGGCGGCCTCCTTCGCTCGGCGCAGGGCCTGCTCGGTGCGGCGATGTTCCGCAATCTCCCGCTCCAGGCCTTCCGTGCGCTCCCGGACCAGATCCTCCAGGTGGTGACGGTGGATCTCCAGCTCCCTTTCCGCCTCCCTGCGATCCGTGATGTCCACCAGGGCCCCTTCGTAATAAACGACCCGCCCCGCGGCATCACGGACACAGCGGGCATTGTTGGAGACCCAGATGACGCCGCCGTCTTTCCGGCGGATCCGGTATTCGCAATTCTCGATGCGTCCGTCGCGCTCCAGGGACTCGCAGAAGGCCTTTCGATCCTCATGATTGAAGTAAAACTGCGTCGCCATGTCCCTGATGCCCTGCACCATCTCCTCGGGGGAGTCATAACCGCAGATGGACGCCAGGTAGGGGTTCACGCTCATGAATCTGCCCGCCGGTGAACTCTGATAGATCCCCTCGATGGCGTTTTCGAAGATGTCACGGTATTTCTCCTCGCTCTCCCGGATCTTAACCTCCGCCCGGCGTTTTTCTGTGATGTCGCGGGCAATTCCACGAAACCCGGTCGGTTTCTCCCCTTGATTTACAATAAGAGATACAGAAACCTCGATATTCCTTCTCGCACCGCTCTTTTGAATAATCTCCCAATCAAAGCCCTTTGTGGAAATTCCGGTTACAGAAACCTCGTTAAAAGCCCGGAATACTTTTTTCGCATTTTCGGAGTCCATATAGACCCTGTTGTTCATGCCGGTCATTTCTTCACTGGCGTAGCCGAGGATAGTGCACATTGAGGGGTTGAAGAATGTGAAGTTACCGGCCAGATCGACTTCATAGTAGCCGTCTTCAATACTCTCGAGGATGTTTCGATATTTTTCCTCGCTTATGGAAAGGACTTTTTCCGCCTCCTTGCGTTCCGTGATATCGATAAAAGACCCGATTTCACCGCCCCGGGAGCCGTCGAGATTGAAGAAGGGGGCCTTGGAGACGATGACGTTCCGGATGGTGGCGTCGGCGCGGGTCAGGGCAGTTTCGTAAACCCTTGCCTCTTGGGCGCCTTCGTCACCCCAAGTCAGGTGTAGCCCGGAGGCGCCGCTGCCCTCCTGCCATAGTTCGTCCAAGGAGACCCCGATAATTTCCTCGGTTGTCCGGGCAATGAAATCGGCAAAGGCCTGGTTGCAACCGCCGCAGGTCCCCCGGGCATCGAGATAATAGATGGGAACGGGAATGGAATCGAGGAGGGTCCGGAGAAAACGGTATTGCCGGCGGAATTCTTCCTCCGCCCGTTTCCGCTCCGTGATATCGACAATTGTCCCCTCGTAATAACATATCTGCCCGCAGTCATCCCGGACGGCCCGGGCATTGATGGTCCCCCAGATCCGCACGCCGTCTTTCCTACGGAACTCCGCCACGAAGTCCTCCACAAAGTCCTGCGTTTCCAGAAGACGGCTGATCTCCCGCCGTTCTTCCTGGTACACGTACAACTGTAAGCCAATATCCGTCACCGCAACGATCATTTCCTCGGGGGATGCATAGCCGTACATCCTCGCAAAGGCGGGGTTGACAGACACATACGTCCCCTGGGGGGTGCTCTGGAAGACCCCCTCGACGGCATTCTCGAAGAGCTGCCGGTAACGAGCTTCGCTTTCCAGGAGGGCATTTTCCATGTTCATCTTCTCGGTTACGTCCATAGAATTGCCGAGGATGGCGGGTCGCCCCTGATATTCGATAACGCTGACGGTCTCCATGATCCAGCGGATGGCGCCGCTTTTGGTGACGATGCGGAATTCGTAAGGGGTACGCCGCTGCCCGTTCAGCATCTCCCGGGCACAGCGGCGCGTATGAGCCTCATCCTCGGCGTGGACAAGAACGCTGGCATGACTGCCGATAAGCTCTTCCGGGGCATATTCGGCATAGAGGGCAGCATTTTTGTTCAGGTAGCGGAAGATGCCGTCCTGAACTACATAAACGCCGGCAAAGGAGCTTTCCGCCAGGACCTTGTAGAGGAGTTCCGCCTCCTTGCGATCCGTGATGTCCCGGCAGGCGCCGTAGAGGCGATAAGTGTCGGGAAGGCGGCGGTCGACGATGCAGAGGGTATTGTCCTCTATCCAGCGGATGCGTCCGTCCTTGGTCACAAGGCGGAATACCAGGGTATGGCGGTCGTCGCCTTTCATCCCTGACAGGACCTCCCGGATGGGGGATGCATCCTCATGATGGATCAGGGGTAACCAGCATCGAAATGCCATCAACTCTTCCCGGGAATAGCCGGTGACCCGGGTGAAGGCGCCGTCAAGCCAGACAAACTGAAAACCCTCCGGACCGTCGCGGCGGCATTCGTGGATGAAGTCACTGCCGAGATCGGAGAAATGATGGCGCCGATATTTATCATCAGCGATCTTCCCCGCCAGGGCGAGGCGCTCCGTAACGTCCCGGCAGACACCAATGGTGGCCAGGCCGCCGCTGTAGGACAGATAAGATACGGAGGACTCGACCTCAACAAGGCGGCCATCCTTGGTGACGGCCTGGAAGGTGTAGTGGAGGGGTGGCGTTTCTAGACGGGTAATCTGTCCCACCCGCCCTTCGATGAGGGTACGGCTCGCCGGGGCAATGAGGGTCATGAAATCGAAATCAGGGGCAAGGAGTTCTTCGGCGGTATAGCCGGAAAGCTCCGTAAAGTTGGTGTTCACGAAAACAAGGCGGCTGTTGACACGGACATACATGGCCTCGCCGGAAAGATCGACAAAGCGGCTGAAAAAAAGGCTGTCCTTCTCGATCTCAACCTGTGCATGCCCCGGAGGTTCAGCGTCGGCAGCGGGATTATTCCTGCGGTCGTGGGGTCCGTCCGATACTGCTAATTCCCGGATTGCAACTTTCTTTTCGTCATCCATAACTGCTCCTTCGCACGACGGTCACATGGCCCGGCAAATGACGTCGCTAACACCCGTCAGACGCCTTGCCCCTTCATACCAAGCCGTAGCAGGAATAAGCCCGTTGAGAAATTATAGGGAACAGGGGGGGTTGTGTCAAGGAAAAAGAAGGGACAGCGACACGCCTAAAAACTTAAGAGTAACCCATTGGAGCTCCCGGCGGATCATCGACAATTATCCTTTTACACATTCATAATTATCGGGTACGTAGGGGAATTAGTAAGCTAAGTTTATGGCAACGGGAGGTTCGCGAGGGAATGAAGCTCAGCGGCAGAGACTTCGATAGGGCGGTGAAACGGGCCATCGACCGCATTCCAATGGAAATTCGCACCCGCCTGGATAATATCGTGATTTCCGTCCAGCCCAGGCCTTCCCGTGACATGATAAGAGAACTCGCGTTGCCGCCCGACGACCCGCCCTTCGGCGTCTATTGGGGCATTTCCCTGCCGGAGCGGTCAGAAACCAACCCTCCCCTCTTTCCGGACACCATTATCATCTTTCAGGAGCCCCTGGAGGATGCCTGCCTGAACCTGGCGGAATTAGAGGAGGAGATCGAAATTACCGTCGTCCATGAAATCGCCCATTTCCTCGGCATGACGGAAGAACAGCTCGCGGCGCTTGGATACGAATGAAACAAAAGCGGGGCAAATGAACGATCCATTTACCCCGCCTCTTATCTGGCGGAGAGAGGGGGATTCGAACCCCCGGTACACTTTTGGCGTACACACGATTTCCAGTCGTGCCCTTTCGGCCTCTCAGGCATCTCTCCGGGTCTTCTATGATAAACTCGTAAAAAGTCTTTTTTTTAATGGCGGAGAGAGGGGGATTCGAACCCCCGTGGGAGCTTTTGGCCCCCAAATCGATTTCGAGTCGATCCCGTTACGACCACTTCGGTACCTCTCCGCGTGGAGCGTTCTATATTCGAAGCGGTGCGGGTTATAACCTCTTTTGTTGAAAAAAGCTACTCAAAATTTCAGCACATCGTCCTGCCAAAATACCCCCGGTAAAGTCCACTTGATGATTCAGGCGGGTATCCGTGAAGACGCGGCCGATGGAAACAACGGCGCCCCCCTTGGGATCGCTCGCCCCGAAGACGACCCTTCCGATTCGGGCGTGAATGACGGCGCCGGCGCACATGAGACAGGGCTCCAGAGTCACATACAGCGTCGTTCCCGACAACCGGTAATTACCTGCCTGCCGTGCTGCGGAGCGGATAGCAAGGATCTCGGCGTGGGCCGTGGGATCATTTAGACCGATGGGACGGTTGTGAGCCCGGGCAATAACCTGGCCGTCGCTAACGATGAGCGCCCCGACCGGGACCTCCCCTTCCGCAGCGGCGGCTGCCGCCTCCTCCAGGGCCAGGTCCATGTAGCGCCTGTCCAGATCCCCATGCGGCGTCATCGTCGTTTCAGTATCCGTATAATTATCAGAGTTTCCCGTCATTGGCAGATAAAGGATGTCTCTTTCATTTTTATTGATTTATTTCACCGTGTTGATTTATGATGTTCTCATGAAGTCTTTCTGGAAATTCAGCCGGTTGCCCCTGTCGAAGGCCTTTATCACGGCCATCCTGATTTCCCTTGCCTCGCATGTACTGGTCCTTTCCATGCCCATCATCGGGGAAAAGCCGTCCCCCCGGCCACGGGACGCCAGCCTGCTGACCGTACACCTGACCGAACCCATTATGGCTCCTCAGGAAAAAGACGACAAGAAGGAACCCGTTCCTGCGGAGAAACAACCGACGCCGACACCGGCAGAAAAGACCGAGACGGTTGTCAGAGAAGATACCGTTAATCTGGGCAGCCAGGACAGCCGTTACCGCTCCTATCTTCTCAAGATCCGGAAGCGGATTGAAGGCAGTTGGAAATACCCCCAAGCCGCTCTCCAGAAGAAGGAAAAAGGCACGACAACGGCCAGATTTTCCATCGATAAAAGCGGGGCTTCATCCTCTCAAGACGTCGTTTCTTCGTCAGGTTCACAACTTCTTGATGAATACACCCTTTCGGTCATTCGCGCCGCTGCGCCCTATGATCGCCTGCCCCGAGACATGGGGCTCTCGAAACTCCACATCGTAGCCGTATTCCATTACCGGTTGGCGGAGTAATTATCAAAGGTCGGAGATCAATGCCGTCAACCGCCGGTTCAGTTCGAGGATTCGTTCCCTGACCTCCGACTGTTCCACCCACCCTTTTGCCTCAATCCGCGACTGTCGTTCCCGGAGCTGCTTCAGGCGATTTTCCATATCCAAAATGACAAAATTCCAGTCGATCCGGGGAGTAACCTGTTCCGGAGCGGCCATACGCTCGATTACTTCCCCTGATTTCAAGGTTACTTCCTCGAGATAGTCGGGAATTGTTACGGGAAAGCCATAACGTTCGTGAATCAGGCCGGCAAGGGTCTGCTGGGCTGAGTATTCACCGTGGATGAGAAAGACCTGTAATGCCTGGGACCGGAAATGCCCGAGCCACTCCAGAAGCTGGCTCTGCCCGGCGTGGGCGGAAAAGCCGTTAATGGTAAAAATTCGCGCCTTGACCGCTACATCCTCATTAAAAATTCTGATCATCTTAGCCCCCTCCACGATTCTCCGCCCCGTGGTTCCCTGGGCCTGAAAACCGACAAAGACCACGCTGGCCCCTTCCCGCCAGAGATTGTGGCGGAGGTGATGCCGAATCCGGCCCGCATTGGCCATGCCGCTTGCCGAAACAACGACGGCCGGCCCTGTGGAGGTGTTTATTTTCATGGACTCCTCGGTGCTGCGGGTGAAATGGAGTTGGGGAAATGTCAGGGGATCCTCTCCCTTCATGAGCAGACCCTTGGCCTCTTCATCAAAATAGCTGGTATATTTCCGGAAGATCTCCGTCGCCTGGGTGGCAAGCGGGCTGTCCACGTAAACAGGCATCTCCTTGGGCAGACGGCCATCACGGTCCAGCATGTGTAGGCAGTAGAGCAGTTCCTGGGTTCTTTCCACGGCAAAGGAAGGGATGATCACCTTTTCCCCCTTACGGTAACTGTAAGCGATGGCCTCCGCCAGCTCGTTGAGGCTGTCCGTCTCGTTTTTGTGATCCCGGTTGCCGTAGGTTGACTCCATGAAAAGATAGTCCGCCGTCTCGATGACCGTGGGGTCCTTGATGATAAGTTGTGCAGGTCGGCCGATATCCCCGGAGAAGACAAGTTTTGATACTTTCCCGTTTTCCCTTACCCCTAATTCCAGGATGGAGGCCCCGAGAATATGACCGGCATCGCGGAAGGTAGCCGTCAAACCGTCAAAGGGCGTTACCGGCTGATCATAGTCAACAGCCTTGAAATACTGGGTGACTTCTTCAGCGTCCTTCCTGGTGTAGAGGGGTTCGACATCATTCTCACCGTCGCCATGACGAAGATGCTTGCGGGTTTTCCATAAGGCCTCCATCTCCTGGATGTGGGCACTGTCCAGAAGCAGGATTTTTAAAAGATCAAGAGTCGGGGGTGTCGCATAAATCGATCCGCGGAAGCCTTCCTTGACAATCCGGGGCAACAGACCGGCGTGATCGATATGGGCGTGGGTCATGAGAATGCACTCTATTTTTGAGGCGTCGTAGGTCTTCGTTTCCCAATTGCGCTTCTCAATCTCCCCATTGCCTTGATGCATCCCGCAGTCAATGGCGAAGCGGTGCCCCTCCGTCTCCAGAATGAAGCAGGACCCCGTCACCGTCCTTGCCGCCCCCATGAATTTCACCTTCATGTTATTGTTCTCCTCTCGTCTTCTTCAACAGTGCTTGTCCATATGTCATCCCCTGCGTAATTGCAATGGGATTCACACCGTCTTGTTCTTGAACGATATGCGGACTTTTACGGAAAAATGTGCTAGGGGTACGGTCATGTCAGAACTGATTGTTGAAGCCCTGCAGATCAAGAAAGCTTATGGCGAGCTTGTTGCCGTCGACGATGTCTCCTTTACCATCGCCAAGGGGGAGTGCTTCGGCATCCTTGGACCCAACGGCGCCGGCAAGACAACCACCATCCGCATGACCTATGGCTTCTCCCCGCTGACGGCCGGCGTCCTCAGGGTATTCGGGCTGGATGTATCCCGTCATGCCCGGGCAATAAAAGCCCGCATCGGCGTCTGCCAGCAGGACAACACCCTCGATCCCGACTTGACCATTATCCAGAATCTGACTGTCTTCGCCCGCTATTTCAATATTCCGAAGCCCCTGGCGGTAAGGAAGGCCGACGAACTCCTTCGTTTCATGTCCCTTGATCACCGCAGTCATTCCCGGGCTATGGAGCTTTCGGGGGGGATGGTCCGGCGCATTGTCCTGGCCCGGGCGCTGATCAACCAGCCGGAGCTGCTGATCCTTGATGAACCAACAACCGGTCTGGATCCCCAGTCCCGCCACCAGGTATGGGAACGCCTCGACAACCTGCGCCGGCAGGGCATGTCGATCCTGCTGACCACCCACTATATGGAAGAGGCATCCCGCTTGTGCGACCGCATCATCATTATGGACCAGGGCCGCATCCTGGTTCAGGGCAAACCCACCGAGTTGATCAGGGAACATATCGGCAAGGACGTCCTGGAGATATCATCACCTGCGGCTGACCTCAGAACCTACATCCGCCTCCAGAAGATGACTTTTGAGGATCTGGGAGATCGCCTCCTCGTTTACGGCGATCACGACGACCATCTCTACCGGTATATCACCAACCGTTTCTGCCCCGAGGGTTGCGTGATGCGGACGGCAACCCTGGAAGATGTGTTTCTTAAACTGACCGGAAGGGGACTAAGGGAATGAGCAAGGGTATTTTACGGGTTTGGCAGCGGAACCTCGACGTCTATCGTCAGAACTGGAAGATCAGCTTCATGCCGCCGTTGCTCGAACCCCTGCTTTACCTGGCGGCCTTCGGCATCGGCCTGAGCGGCCTCATCGGCGAGGTGTCATACGGCAGCGGGAAAATTTCCTATCTGGCGTTTATCGCTCCGGCCCTGCTGGCCATAAACATCATGAACAACGCCTTCTTCGAAAACACCTACTCCTCGTTCGTACGCATGTACTACCAGAAAACCTTTGACGCCATGATGGCAACGCCCTTGTCGGTAGAAGAAATCATCACCGGAGAAATAGTCTGGGGGGCCACCAAATCGGTCATCGCCACGGCGATCATGATGGTGGTTCTCACATTTTTCAATCTAATCCATTACCCGACAGGTCTGTTGCTGATTCCCCTGGCCTTCTGCGGCGGTTTCGCCTTCGGTTCCATGGGCATGTACTTCACCGGCATCGTTTCTCACATCGAGCTCTTCAACCTTCCCTTTTTTCTCTTCATCACCCCCATGTTTCTCTTCAGCGGAACTTTTTTTCCTCTGGAAGGCATGCCCCCGTGGGCCCAGGTGCTGGCTACGGCCCTGCCCCTGACTCATCTCGTTGATCTGACCCGGGGATTATGTTACGGCAGTTTTGCAAAATCATTCCCCTTGGCCCTCGGTTATCTGCTTCTGTTCTCCCTGGTCTTCTATCCCCTGGCCCTGAACAAGATGCGCCGCCGCCTCATCAAATGACGGCTTCGTAAAAAGGTCCGGATGCTGCGTTGCGCTGCATCCGTCGTCACTGCGGCGTACGCAAAAGTACGCCTCATGACTCAGTCTTTGCGCGCCTTGCCTGCGGACTTTTTTACGAAGCCACCTATTATGGTAAATTTTTCGACTTTTTTACATGGCCGTCATCAAACAACATCAAAGAAAAAGGGAGACTCTGGGGTCTCCCTTTTTTATCATACATTTGATCAGTTAATGATCAGCGGGACGATTCGATAAATTCTTCCACCTTTTCCGCGATGATCTTCACGATCGCCTCAAATTTGGCCTCATCCTTTTCGAGGAGGGTCATTCGGAAACCCTGCAAGGAGGTAAAAAACGAGGTCAGGGGCACCACGCATATTCCCGTCGCCCCGAGGAGATAATAGACAAAGCGCTTGTCGAGTTCGACATTTTCTCCCACCAGGCTCTCCACGAAGGTTCTGATCTCCGGATGGGTAATTGGCAGGCTCTGGCGGCTATTCAGAAACGCCTCGTTGAAGACCGCCGTCATGTAGAAGGCCCCGTTGGTGCGGTTAACCATGAGGCAGGGAACGTCCTTGAGGATGTTATAGGCGATATTGGAGAGTCGCTCATAATGTCTGATCCGTTCATCGAGATAGTGCTGGTATTTCGGGTGCGTCATTATCTTCGGAATGGAAATCTGGGGCAGGGTCGTCGAACAGACCTCGGACATCTTCTGGGTCAGAATCGAATTGACATATCTGGCAAAGGTCTCGTCCTTGTCGGCATTATAAACCTCTATCCAGCCGCAGCGCGATCCCGGCCAGGGGAACTCCTTGGAGATTCCCTTCATGCTGATGCCGGGCACGTCTCCGATGACGTCCGAGAGGCACAGGGTTTTCTTGTTGTTGTACACGATATTGGTATAAGTCTCGTCAAAGAGGAGGAAGAGATCGTGCTCCTTGGCGATCTTTACGACCTGCCGCAGGGTCTCGGCGGGATAGACGAAGCCGGTGGGATTATCCGGATTGATCACGAGGATGCCGACAATGGAGCTATGGCTCTTCACCTTCTGCTCCAACTCCCGGATATCCGGATACCAACTGCTGTAAGGGTTCATCCGGTAAGTGTTCGGAGGGAAAGAGGCATGAAGAACCTCCGCCAGAAAATGGGTCGAATAGGTCGGCTCGGGGACAATGACCCGGGCGTCCACGCGAATAGAGCTATAGCATCTGGCGATGGCGTCACCCAACCCGTTGAAGAAGATGATGTCCTCCCGGTTGATCTGCGTCTTTCCCCTTCTGTTGACCAGATCGACAAGAAAGTCTCGTGTTGCGTCCACCCCTTTCGTCGGGGAATAGGCAAAGGAAAGATCGTCCTTGATAATATCGACGAGGATCTCCTTCATCCATTCGGGAATGTGTTCTCCTTTTTGCACCGGATCGCCGATATTCTCCCAATGGACCTCTATACCGTATTCCTTGAGTTTATTGGCGACAATGACGATATTTCTGATTTCATAGGTCAGGCCGTTGCCCGCCCTGGCAATATCAAATCTCATAAACCCTTTTCCACACCTCTTCTTCACAGCGTTATAACGGCCTATTCCCTAATACAAGTCGGGGAAAATATCCACAAATATTTTCACTGCCTTTTCTTCGATATTTTTAGCTTTTCTAAAAAAATTCCCTTCCTGCCCTTGACTGTTTGTCCATTGTTCTCTATGATTACATTTCTGAATCATCAGGAGACGTACACATGAAAATCAAATGGAGCTGGGTCGATTCTACTGCCAAACGCGACAAAGCAGCTCGAGACATCCTTAAAGCGCCCGTGATCGGCGTGGATACTGAGTACGATTCCTTCCGGTATTTCCGCGAGAAACTCTGTCTCCTCCAGATCAATTCCGGGTTGTGCAGCTATATCTTCGATCCCCTCGCCAATCTGGACATCTCTTTTCTTGGCGAGGTATTTGCGGGCAGCAAGACAGTGAAGGTTATTCATGCCGGTGATAACGACATCCGGATTCTTAAACGTGACTATGATTTTTCCTTCAACCAGATCTTCGATACTCATTGTGCGGCCGCCCTTCTTGGCTGCCGTCAGTTGTCTCTGGCCGCCCTGATCCGACAGTTCCTCACCGTCGACTTCGAGAAGCAGAAAAAGCTTCAGCGATCCCGCTGGGAAAACAGACCCCTGACAGAAGAGCAGCTTCACTACGCCGCCCAGGATACGGTTTTTCTCATTGATCTATACAGGAAATTACACGAGGAACTTGATCATGCCGGTCTTCTGGACGCAGCCGCTGATGGTTTTGAAGGTATAGCTTCCGTGTCGTGGCATGAAAAAATAATGAATCGCCAGGGATACCGCCATATTCAGGGATTCAACAGCCTTACTATGGAAGCGAGGGAGCGGTTGAAGCGTCTTTACCTCTGGCGCTTCAACAAGGGGAAAAACATCAATCGGGCGCTCTTTATGATCATCTCCGACCAGGAACTCCTCCAGATATCCCGGACAGGCGAACCGACACTGGTTTCATTGATTACAAGCGCCGGCCTTTCTCAAGACAAGGTGCATCGATACGGAAACGAACTGCTGGACATCCTCAAGGAGTGACCCTCAACCTGATGGTCCGGATGTTGACAGGGGGAACGCCCTTCTCCCAGGATCGGACATAACCCAGGGCAATCTCGGTCTCTCCGGGGCCCATGGTGCGGAAAATCCAGATCTCCTGCCCTCCCGCCCCCACTAATCCTGTCTGCGGGGCACGATACTCATGGCTGACCAGCTTTACAGTTGTTTCTGCAAGAGGTTTCATCAACTGCCATTGATAACCCGTCGTCGGATTCGACGGCAGGGTCGCCACAATTTCATGATCCCCCTTCGCATTTACCTCACCGATCCCCTCACTGAAGCCGGCCGCGGCGCCCCCTTCGGGACCCCTGACTTCAATGAGACCATTCTCGCCGCCAATGGCCGGGGTGATGAGAAAAAGCAGACAGCAGATGATGCCGATCCAGTATGCATATCTCATGACTCATTCCTCCGATTATTTTGACTCAGGACTGAAGGTAACTGTGGAGTCCGGGAAGATAATTCACACCCAGGTAGGTAAACAGCACCGCCGCAAATCCGATAATCGCCAGAACAGCCATGCGCTTGCCCTTCCATCCCCGGACGTAACGGGCATGTAGCATTACGGCGTAGATGAGCCAGGTAATGAGGGACCACGTCTCCTTCGGATCCCAGCTCCAGTAAGACCCCCAGGCGTAATGAGCCCATACCGAACCGGTCATGATGCCGAGGGTGAGAAAGACAAACCCCAGCACCGCATGCTGATAAATGAGCTCATCCAGAACATCCGCTTCGGGAATGAAGCTAAAAAGGGATATATTTCTCAGAAAGAACATGATTCCGATGGCAAAGGCCACCGTAAAGGCGGCATAACCCATAAAGCATGTCACGACATGGCTGGTAAGCCAGTTGCTCTGGAGGGCGGGAACCAGGGGCTGGATACGGTCACTGATATTCGGGGCCAGGGAGGCAAAGGCCATGAGCAGGAAAGCAACGGGGAGCACGAAAACGCCGAGACTGCGGTTCTTGATCCTCCATTCCACAATGACATAGAGCATCACGACGGCCCAGGCGAAGAAGATGAGGGATTCGTAGAAATTGGACAGGGGCGCGTGGCCGATGCCGAGGGCATAAGACTCCTTCCACCGGAGCAGCAGGCCCAGGGTGTGGCCGCCAAGGCCGCCAAGGACGGCACAAAAAGCCGCTTTGCCCCAGAACTCCTTACCGAATACCAGGCGAAAAAGATAAAATACAAAGGCCCCGAAATAGAGAAAGGTGACCCAACTCAGTATCATGGTGTTCGTCATGTTGATCCCTTCTCCAGGCTGACTTTGATCTGTTCAGTCAACTGCCGCACCTCGCGATCCAGAACCACGGGGTGCTTATTAGTTCTCGCAGCGACGCTGATCTTTGTTTTCTCCTCCAACCGTTGAATCTTGATCCAGATGCGGCGGTGGGATGAAAAAAACGTCCCTATCAATCCCACCATCATCAGCACGGCAGCGGCCGCCACCAGCGGCGCTCCCGGGTCGCGGCTCACCTGGAGACCCGTATAATAACGCTCTTCGATGCCTTTCAAGACAAATAGATAGGGTTTGAACGTGGCCGGATTGAACATCGGGACCTGCTCCGTTACCCCGGGGTTCATTTCCCTTATTTTGTCGATATGCTGAAATATCCAGAATGAGACCTCTCCCTGCCCCGACCGGACCATGATCTTCACCGCCGGCCCCATCTGCATGAGATTTTCCTCCAGCCTAACTATCTGGACAGTTCCTGCTTTTTCCGGCAAGGAAAAGCTTTCCCCGGGCCCAAGCTTTATTAGCTTCCCCTCCTTGCCGCCCCGGGAAAAAGCAAGGGAGGCCCTGCCGTCGGGAGAGCTTCCATAACTGGCCTGGTAAACCCGTATTCCTTCCAGGGAGACAGGATGATTCACCAGGAGAGGTCCCTGGTAGATCGTCTTGCCGTCTTTTAAAAAGGTCAGGTCCGAACGGTACGTCTTGGGAGCGCCGTTCTCATAGAACGCGACCATAAACTTGTCACAACGAATTGTAAAGGGGAGCGCCTTGGACCCCTTCCCTCCCTTGAGGTCGATGGCGTCCGCCGTCTCTCCCTCTCCGATATTGACATAGCCTTCCCAACCCCAGTAGGCCCCCATCAGCGCCCCCAGAATAAGGAGCTGCACGGACAGGTGGACGACATAGACGGCAAAGCGGGAATATCGACCTTTTTCGCCGCATATGATTACGGCATCCTCTTTTTCCTGAGTCTTGCCGATCTTTCGATACTTCCGACCTAAAAAACCCTCCATCCGACCGGTCATGGTCCCGACATCTTCGTCGCACAAAAAAACGCGTTCGGGGCTCAGTCCCCGGAAGAGATCATCCTCCCCGGATAAAGGCGCCCCCCGAAACTGCTTCCACGTCAGAGGCCAGCGGTTCAGAGAACAGACGATGAGGTTAAGGGAAAGGAATAGCATGATTAGGAAAAACCAGACGGAATGAAACAGATCGAAGGCCTGCATTGTCTGCAGAAAAGAGGCCAGTCCCGGTGGAATCGCCTGAACAAACTCCCGCGCCGCATCCTGCTGGGGGATGAAGGTGCCGACAACCGACATGACAACCGTGAAGACAAGAAGGGTGATGGTCAGATAAACGGAAGTAAAGAACGACCAGAACGGATTTTTTTGTTTTGTCAAAAAGTTACCTCACCTAATGAATAGCGACAAATGATCAGTCGCCGAGCAGTGTACGGGCTTTTTATGACTCCGTCAATAGAATAGTGCCGCCCAGAAGATCAGCCCCGTCAGCAACAGCCCCAGCATCAGACTGGCCAGACCGAAAGCACCGGCAAACAACTGGGTCCAGAAGCCGGGTCCTTCCCGTTTCATGTCATCGAGACGTCCTTCCGCCATGAGCCGCTCGTATTCGAGGGGCCGTTCATGGCGCAGGGCCTCCAGACGATAGCGACCGGTAAAGACATTCGTTTCCAGGGGGAACTTGTTGGGCACGAAATGGTTGTTGAAGAAATGGACCGTAAAGATGAATATGGCCGCGAGGAATGCCTCCTCGGAATGGACCACCGCAGCCACATTGATCATCCAGCCGGGAAAGAGATAAGAAAATTTCTCGGGAAACCAGAGCATGAACCCGGAGCCGCCAATGGCGGTCATCCCCCAGAAGACGGCAAGGAAATCAAATTTCTCCCAGTAGGTCCAACGGTCAAACTTCGGCATCTCACCCTTTCCGAAAAACCACTTGAACATGCCAATGATATCCTTAAGATCCTTAAAGTTCGGGAACAGGGAGTCGGGACCGAAGAGACGCTGCAGCGATCCCCGAAACTGTCTCTTCGGGAACAGGAACTGCAAGGAAAGCCACAGGGTGTAGAGAAACAGGCCGCAGAGGACAAGGGCGGCAATCCGGTGAAAGAGACCGGCCCGGTATGCTCCGCCCCAGATGTTGATGAGGATCTTGGCCCAAGGGGAGTCGTAATACTTGATGGGGAATCCCGTCATGACCAGGGTAAAGAATGACAGGATCAGCAGGACGTGCATGATCCGGTCCCGGACGGGAAAGCGCTGGATCTGCTTTTCTTCCCGGCATTCAGGAAAGGTTGTCTTTTCGATGAAGCCCGCCTTCCCCTCGCGGCACTTATCGCTATAGGTCCGCCGCCACCAGAGAATGGTATGGAGCCAGAAAAAAGCGAAGGTCCCCCCCAGCAGGGCAATCATGAAAACTTCCGTCCAATAGTGGACGAGTGAACGCCTGGGATCCAGCGGTTCGGGATGGGGATCGAAAGAGACGAAACGATCGTGAAAGCCCTTATGGCAGGCCTTACAGGCGGCCTTCATGTTGTCCCGGTGCATGCCCGACCGGAGGTCCTTTTTGGGCAGAATATTGTGCCCGAGGTGACAATCGGCGCAACCGGCCACCCGCTGGGGGTAGCCGATGTTGAGAACCTTGCCGTGATAGGAATCGTCATAACTGGCGACGGTTTTAGTGGAAAACCGGTTCCGCTTCGCCATTTTAGCATCGGCGTGGCAGGAACGGCAGCGGCGGGTATAATTCTCCCGGGCGGCGGCCTTATCCCGCTCCAGGGAAGGGTCATAATAGGGTGTATTGTGCAGTCCGTGGCAGTCCGTACAAGCGGCGGCATCGGCGTTTCCTTTCAGAACGGCGCCGCTGTGCCCGAGAAGAGTATAGTCCTCACGGCTGTGGCACTGACTGCAATTCTCCACTGCCGCAACCTTGAATCCGTTTTGCGATTTCCGGATGCTGTGGATGTCCTGATGACAGTCCTGACACTGGAAATTTTGTTTTATATAGTGGACATCCTTTCGGAACCGGGAGGCGATATCCCGGTGACAGCTCCCGCAGTTGACCGGTCGGGGCTTGCTTTCCCCGGTCATGTGACGGCGGAGGTCGGTAATATCCCTATGGCAGCTCGCACAGGTGTTGTTTCCGTGAGCGGAGGCCTGAAAGCCTGCCTTGAAGAGGGCGTCGGCATGACAGGACTGACAATTGCGCCCTCCCCCTGACGGGTCGCCCGCCGCCCCGACGATCCCCGAGGGCCAGACCCACCCGATGACCAGACAGACAATCAGGGCAAAACAAAGTCCGAGTCCGCTGCCGTGACTGCGACTCCTCATGGCGCCCCTCCTTTATTCCAGGTCTGCCAGGCGGTCATGCCACCTTCCAGACGACGGACGTTCTCGAAGCCTTTACGGCGCAGATAACTCGCCGCCAGGAAAGAACGAGACCCATCGGCATCGATGACGAGGAGGGGCCGATTCCAGGGAAGATCCTGGTAGGTCCGGTGCAGTGAGACCAGGGGCATATTGACGGCGCCTGTAATGTGATTGGACTGGTAGGCCGCCGGGGAACGGAGATCGATCATCAAGGCCGCCGACTCCGTATTCAACCAGGGCTTCAGGTTTCCCGGTTTGACGGCCGACCCTGGAACACGGGGGATCCGGGTTAGGGACTCCACATCATAACCGGCCCGCTTCCACGCCGTGAGGCCCCCCTTGAGAATATAAAGATTGGCAAAACCTTGACGCTGAGCCTCCCGAATGATCTCACAGCCCGCTTCGACAGGGGTGTTCCCGCCGTAAAAAACGAGTTTTGCATTTCGGTCCTGGGGCAGCATGCTCGCCTTTTCTCCCGCCTCTTCACAGGCAATACATAGGGAGCCGGGAATACGGATGTCCATGCACTCTAAAGGACTTAAGACATTGATGAACACGACATTTTCGCGGTTATCCATCATCCGTACCACCGCCCGGGGTTCAATTCTCGGCGGCGGTTTCTGGTCCGCCCCCGCCGGGGAGATGAACATAACCAAGAATATCGCGACGATAAAAAAATGTTTAATTATCAGCATTTCGTATCTTGTCATATTTCATGCCATACTTTTTCTTAGCAGCCATTATTATTCCGATTCTAAAGCAAAGATGAAATCAAGGCGGCGAGGCAGAGGCGACGGAGGCGTATTTTTCATACGTCGAGGAGCCGCTTGCCGATGCCAACGCAGATGGCGCTTTGATTTAGAATCGGAATTACTCAAACGCCGGCACCCCCTTAAGTCCCCAATCCATATACTGAGGAACGGCATTGGGCTCCTTCAGGACCGGATAATCATCTTTCAGAAAACCCCGGATGTTACGGATGGCCATCTTGTTGAAAAAGACCGACGTATCGGTATGACAGTCCCCACAGCCGTCGGGCCGCCCTCTCACCCCATAGGTCTGTTTTCTATTGAGGGGGGTAACGCCGTGTTCCACCCCGTAAATAACAGGCGAGCCCACAAATGGCTCTCCAACCAGGACTCCTTTGTTAACACTGTAGATCCGATCGGCGACAAACACCACCCTTGGGAAACCCAGGGCCGACAACCTCGTGATCATTCCGATGATATCCTTATCTTTTACCGCCGTCAAATATTTCCCCGCAGCACCGCCCCGCAGTTTAACCTGTAAAGCGGTCAGGTCGGAAACAGATTTTGCGGCCTCTTCGACATACCGGAGCGGGACTGGACGAATTCCTCCGTTTGCCTGTTTTTCTCCAAACCATTGCATGATTTTGGGAACAACCGGGGCATAGCGCTCTTCCCGGTTCTTCCCGGTGGCGCGACGGGTTATCCATGGTTTCCACGGTTCTTTCGCCAAGCCTGCATAATCAGGAAGCCAGCGGACCCCTCCCAGATCATCGGCTGTATACCCGGTTTCCCCACCCGCGCTCATATCGAGAACAACCATCCCCCGGGCAGGCTGAGCCACGGCATGACAACCGTTACAGGCCACCAGGTAGGTATGAAAAGTCGCCTTGGATAATTTTTGGCCGTGAAGGGCTTGAGGATTTTTTGCCTCTTTGGGCATGCCGCCCCGCTTAGGCTTATATTGATCGCCATGATGACAACCTGTGCAGGTTTTCATGCCCACATGATCAAGATCATCCCTGACGGTGTTGAGTGTGGAGTTCCCTTTGGCAATCTGATGGCAGAGTCGCTCCTGTGCATTGTTACCAATCAAACCGTGGCAATCGGTACAGATCAGCCCGGAACGGACATGGGCGTCATTGGCGTGGTCATGAAGACCTCCCGTATTTTTTGCCTCTCCCTCCCCGTGACATTGGAGACAATTATTCGCCTCCACGGTCTTTTTTATGAGCCCGCCTTTCATCCGTCCGTCGGCCGCAAAGAGGCTCTGGTTCGACCAGTCGTATGTCGTAACGGGGCGCCTGGAAAAGTTCCACGACCCATCCCTGAATCCCGCCTCCCCGGGTCCGGCCCCCGGACGGCGGTATGTAAAAACGGCTCCGGAAATTTTCCCCAGCCCGGCCCCCGCCGTAGCGGCCCAGCGGTAATTCCGGCGATTCAATTGCTCATTGCGCTCATGGAAACGGTAATTGCTGCGATGGCAGAGGAGACAATCCGCCTCCACAACACCGCTTTCCCGGAAGTGACTTTTCTTGTCCGGTGTCCCCGCAGCACTGTAATCGCCGTCGAGGGCAGTTTTGTTCAATTTCTCCCCGGCAATGAGATTTCGCGTCTTATCGGCCTTTCCCTGGGCGTCCCGGCCGTATTCCAGGGGCCCGCCGCCGGGATGACACCAGCCGCAGGCGACTGCGGCTACCTTGTGCCGGGCGTCATATTTGCCGCCGCCGATCCAGTCATAGGTAGTCAGATCTATCTGCCGGGGATCGGTATTGTTTTTCCCTGCCAGACGACCTGCCGCCGCTGTGGGGAGCCATTTTCCAAACATCCCCGGCGATAGCAGCCAGGGGCGTTTTTCATCGTAGCGGTCGCTCATCTGATCGAAACCCTGCTGAAAGTGGTAACCGGAGGTAATCAAGTTATAATTGTGACAGCCGCCGCAGGTCTTCCGGGGGCTGTAGGGATCGGCGCTGTTTTCCCGGGGGCTGATTCTGTCTCCCTGCTCGTTTTTCAGCCAGACGTCCTGATGGGACCTCGCCAAGCCGGCGCCGGCAGCCAGGACGGCAAGGATAATCAGCATGACAACAATTACTCTGTATTTGGCTGTTTTCAATACGCCCTCACCTGTGAATGGGCTTCGGGGTCATGATCAGGCCCTGATTGGCCTTTGACCCGCCTTTGATCATGTTATCCATGTTGAGGAATCCCGTCTTTTCTACATGGCAGGCGTCGCAGGAACGGGTCCTGTCGGTGCGCTTGCGAATGTTATGGACCGGCGAATCCCAGTAGTTCGGCAGGGCGTCGAAGTTCTCCATCTTGATTCCTTCCTTGACAAAGGTTTCTCTGACGGTGGGAATAAGACGCAAGGTCGTCAGGGTCTTTTTGTCCCGGGGATTAAAACCCAGAACCAGGGCCGGTTTCGCCGCCGCACCTTTGCCAAGATGGCAGTCCTGACACTGACGGTACGCCGTCGCGGTGTGACAGCCGTAACAGCTCACCTTGCCCTGATGGCGCTGATGGGAGATCCTGGCCGTCAATTTCGCCTCCTGCCCCAATTTATGGCAATTCCGACAGGATGGTCGGTCTTTTACGGCCTGCTTGTTGGCATAGG
>JANXZC010000118.1 GCA_025355725.1 Syntrophus sp. (in: bacteria) | reverse complement strand
CAAATAGTCGTCTAAACAAAATCAATAAAGGGTGCAGCTAATTGCCGATAAATCGGGCTCTCGATGAAGTCAGGCTTTTCTTCTCTTTCGATCCGTAATGCTCAGTTCTGATGATCGTTCCTCACTAAACAGTTGTAGATGACAGCGATAACCGTTACTCTTGGTATTTTCCTTCATCTTGCCTGAACAGTACGGGTTGAAATCTACTGCAAGACCATTTCTCAACGAAAGCTAAACCTAAGGCACCGCATTTTTCGGCGGTGGAGCTGGCAATAATCACAAGCCATTACTAGATCTAACCGGGGATGTTTTTAAGTTCTTCCGGGTCGTCAATGAGGAAGTCCGGCTTTGCCGCTGCCAGCATCTTCCGGGAATGCCAGCCCCAGGTAACGGCAATGGTCCTGACTCCCGATGCCTTTCCCTCCTTGATGTCTCCGGAAGTGTCCCCGACGTAATAGGTATTATCCCTGCTGATCCGGTAGGTTGCGACGGCGTGGTCAATTTTGATTTTCTTGCTCAGATGGAATTCCGAACCCAGGATGTCCTGGAAACACCCGTTGTATTGAGAGCGGGCCAGGATCTTCCGAATGGTTTGGGATGAATTCGAAGAGATGATGGCCAGAATGTTATCAGTGCAAAGCTCTGTCAGGACCGGCAATACGGCTGAAAAGGGTTTCACGTCCCGATAATAGTCAATACTTTTCGCGTATTCGGTCAGGGCCACGGAAAAAGCGTCCAGATCGACCCCCTTTTTTGCCATGGTCTCGTAAAAGTTGTCTTCAAAGAGGGCGATGTATTCCTCCTGCGTTTTGATGATGGGGGTGCCGATCTTTTCCAGGCACCAGGCGACCGCCCGATGATAGAGCTCCAGGGAATCGACCAGTACCCCGTCGAAATCAAACAGGAAAAGCTTATTTGCCATACATTGTCTTTCTTCTCAGCTCATCTTCATGAGCCCAGGACAGCAGGAACGGTCTTCCGGAAGGGAGGATGGATCAGGCCCTTTTCGGTTACGAAGGCGCTAATATAGCTATGGGGGGTTACGTCGAAGGCGGGATTATAGACGCCGATTCCCTGAGGGGCCAGGACGACGCCCTGGCAGCAGGTCACTTCTGCGGGGTCCCGCTCTTCAATGGGGATATCTTTGCCCGTCTTGATGGCGCCATCGAAGGTGGAAAGGGGGGCCGCCACGTAGAAGGGTATTTTATGAGCTTTGGCGAGGACGGCAACGCTGTAGGTGCCAATCTTGTTGGCCGCATCTCCGTTGGCGGCGATCCGGTCGGCCCCCACGATAATTTTCTGAACCTTTCCCTGTTTCATCAGAAATCCTGACATGTTGTCGGTGATCAGGGTGGCCGGAATTCCTTCCCGCACCAGTTCCCAGGCGGTCAATCGCGCCCCCTGGAGGACGGGTCGCGTCTCGTCCACATAGACATGGATGCGCTTTCCCGCCTCCCAGGCCGCCCGGACGACGCCGAGGGCCGTCCCGTAACCCGCCGTGGCCAAGGCGCCGGCATTGCAATGAGTCAGAATATTATCGCCATCGGCGATCAGGATCTCCCCGTAAGCGCCGATTTTTCGGTTGATGGCAATGTCTTCCCCGCAGATCCGGCAGGCCTCGGTAATGAGAGACTGTTTCAGGAAATTAAGGGCTTGGCCCCTATAGCTGTTGATATGTAAATTCCCCCATCCCCCCTTTGTCAACAGGGGGTTAGGAGGGATTTCCATGCCTTGTTGTGCCTGCGGTGCGGCGCATGCCTCCTGGAAGCATTTCTTCATCCCTTCAATGGCCCAGAAAAGATTCCGGGCGGTAGGGCGGGTTTGGGAAAAGGTTGTGCAGATGACCTCGAAGTCGGCCTTCAAAGCGGTTAAGGAGGGAGCCTGACTATAATGGGCGCCCAAGGCTATTCCCAGGGCGGCGGCGACGCCGATGGCCGGAGCGCCGCGAATCGAAAGATCCTTGATGGCCGCCGCGACCTGCCGGTAGTCACGGCTGATGACATATGTTTCTACACCGGGCAAAAGACGCTGGTCGATGAAGACGACGGCGTCATTTTCCCAGTAAACGGTGCGAATCGAATTGGTCATACCAGCATTTTTTTTAGCAGGTCGTTGATCAACTGGGGGTTGGCTTTTCCCTGGGTGGCCTTCATTACCTGGCCGACGAAGAAGCCGAAGAGTTTATCCTTTCCCCCCCGGTACTGGGCAAGCTGGGTCGGATTTGCCGCCATGATCGTTTCGATAACCGCCGCCAGGGCGCTCTCGTCGGTGATCTGGATCAGGCCCTTCTCGGCGATGATGGTTTGAGGGGGCTTACCCGTCTGGTACATCTCTTCACTTACTTCCTTGGCCATCTTGCCGCTGATGGCGCCGTCCTCAATCAGGCGGATCATTTCGGCCAGCGATGCCGCCGTGATGGGGCAATCCCTGATATCCCGTTTGTCCTCTTTCAGGAAGCGCAGGATGTCTCCCATGACCCAGTTGCTCGCTACCTTGGGCTGGCCGCAAAGACGGACAACCTCTTCGTAGTAGTCCGCCAAGGCCCGGCTTGTCGTCAGGACGCCGGCGTCATAAGGGGGGATCTGGTAGTCCCGGAGGAAGCGTTCCCGCTTTTCCAGGGGTAGTTCGGGCATGGTCCGGCGGATATCTTCGATCCAGGCGTCGCTGACGGCGATGGTAACCAGATCCGGATCGGGGAAGTACCTGTAATCATGGGCCTCTTCCTTGCTGCGCATGGAAATGGTGACGCCCTGAGCGTCATCCCAGAGGCGTGTTTCCTGGACCACCTCGCCGCTCGCCTCGAGGACATATTGCTGTCTTTTGATCTCGTATTCCAGGGCCCGCTGGACATTCCGGAAGGAATTCATGTTTTTGAGTTCCGCCCTCGTGCCGAATTCCTCCTGTCCCCGGGGGCGCAGCGAGACGTTGGCGTCGCACCGGAAACTACCCTCCTCCATGTTGCCGTCACAGATTTCCAGATAGACAAGGATTTCGTGGATCCGTCGCAGGTAGTCGGCGGCCTCTTCGGCGGAACGGATGTCCGGTTCGCTGACGATCTCGATCAGGGGCACCCCCGTACGGTTCAAGTCCACATAGCTCGACGGAAAGTGTTCGTCATGGATCAACTTGCCGGCATCTTCCTCCATGTGAATTCGGGTGATGCCGATGCGTTTCTTGTCTCCGTCAACTTCGACCTCAATACCACCTTCTTCGGCAAGGGGATAGGCGTACTGGGAGATCTGGTAGCCCTTGGGGAGATCGGGGTAGAAGTAGTTCTTCCGGGCAAAACTGTTTTCCCGGTTGATCCGGCAGTGCGTCGCCAGGGCCATTTTGATCGTATATTCCACGACCTTCCGGTTGAGGACGGGGAGAACCCCGGGCATGCCCAGGCAGACAGGGCAGGTATGGGTATTGGGACCCGCCCCGAACTGGGTCGAACAACTGCAGAATATTTTTGAATCGGTGCGCAATTGCGCATGGACTTCAAGTCCGATAACTGGTTCAAATTCCATTAACTATCACAACTCCTTATGCAAAATTCATCTTTGCCTGTTTTTGCCGGGCGATGAGGGTGCCCATACCGGCCGTCTTTTCATAGGCGGCCGCTGCCTGGATCAGCGTTCCCTCCTGAAAGTGGCCACCCAGGAATTGCAGGCCGATGGGCAGGCCATCCCCGGTGAATCCGCAGGGGATGGAAATCCCCGGAATGCCGGCCATATTTGCAGAAATAGTAAATATGTCGGAGAGATACATCTGCATCGGATCATCCGTCTTCTCGCCGATACGGAAGGCTGCCGTGGGAGAGGTCGGGGTGGCGATGATGTCACATTTCTGAAAGGCCTCATCAAAATCCCGGCGGATCAGGGCGCGGACCTGGGAGGCTTTTTTATAATAGGCATCATAGTATCCTGACGAAAGAACGTATGTCCCTATAATAATTCTTCTTTTAACCTCGTCGCCGAATCCGGCGGAGCGGGACTGTTTGTACATGTCGAGGAGGTCCCGTCCTTCCTGGGATCGGAATCCGTATTTGACGCCGTCGTAACGGGCGAGGTTGGAGCTGGCCTCCGCAGGGGCCACGATATAGTAGACGGCCAGGCAGTATTCCGTATGGGGCAGGGAGATGTCGACGCATTTTGCCCCGGCCTTTTCAAGGACACCGATTGCCTGTTGTACCGAGGCAAGGATTTCCGGATCGATTCCTTCGATGAAGTATTCCCTGGGGATGCCTATCCGCAGACCTTCGATGCCCCGGGAAAGAAATGATCGGTAGTCGGGAACCTCCACGTTGACGGAAGTCGATTCCCGGGGATCATAACCGGCAATGACGTTCATGAGAATAGCGCAGTCCTCGACGTCCTTGGTAAAGGGACCAATCTGGTCCAGGGACGAGGCAAAGGCTACCAGTCCGAAGCGGGAGACCCGGCCGTAAGTGGGTTTCATCCCCACAATACCACAGAGGGCGGCCGGCTGGCGGATGGAGCCGCCCGTGTCGGAGCCGAGGGCGAGGGGGGCGAAGCCAGCGGCCACGGCGGCGGCCGACCCGCCTGACGAGCCGCCGGGGACGCGGGACGTGTCGTGGGGATTGCGTGTGGCCCCGAAAGCCGAGGACTCGGTGGATGAGCCCATGGCGAACTCGTCCATGTTGGTCTTGCCGATCATGAGGGCGCCGGCTGCGGCCAGACGCGTCACCACGGTGGCGTCGTAGGGGGGGAGCCATCCCTCGAGAATTCGGGACGAGCAGGTCGTCGGGATCCCCCTGGTGCACATGTTGTCCTTGACGGCGACCGGAACCCCGGCCAACGGGCCCGGGTCCTGGCCGGCGGCCACGGCAGCGTCGACGGCCCGCGCCTGGTTGCGGGCCTGGTCGGTGGTAACCAGGTTGAAGGCGTGGATCGACTCCTCGCCAGCTTCGATGGCGG
>JANXZC010000103.1 GCA_025355725.1 Syntrophus sp. (in: bacteria) | reverse complement strand
ATCCCGCCCAGGAGTTTTCCAATCTCCGGCTGGGTGATGTTGCAAATCCGATACAGCATTTCCATCAGCATTGCCCGCTGGAGTGACTGCTTCCCCTTCTTCGCCAGTTCCACCGGATTGACTTTCACCAGTTTGGCATATCGATCGATCAGGTCATCGGGCTTGATTTGTTTTTCCAGTGCTCTCAACGCCGGTTGCTCCTGGGATAGTCGTTTACGACTCTCATCATTTCTGAATTTTTCCTTGATTGTTTCAATAAAGTCGTCGCTTCCAACAATTCCGGTTCCTTTTCCCTTCTCCAGCGGACTGGACATGTCTCTTTCCATACCTTCCGCTACGAATGTTTTGTGCTCGTTGATGGACTTCCGGCGATCGCCGCCAAAATAAGCCAGAATGGTTTTGTAATGAACAAACGTTTTCCTGTCCTTCAGATGAAGATATCCCGGAAAACTGGTTGACTCATTCATCATTAAATCCCGCCATCTTTGCTCTACCGTTTTCTGAGATTTCATTCTCAGCGGATTCAAATGAATATATCGGGATACTTCCAGGAGGTAATTATCTTCGTCGATTAGAAAAGCTTTGTATCTTCCCTGATAAAGATGTCCAGTCCGGTTATACTTACGGTTAAATGAACCAGTATAGCTGATATTAAAGTGACGCATAAACTCTGAGAGATTGCCCTTCGGTGTGCAGATCAGCAGGTGAAAGTGGTTGGGCATCAGAGCGTACGACAGAAGTTGAACGTCAAAGATATTCAAAGAACGACCAAGCAGCTGCAAGAAGTCTTTCCGATCATCGAGGCTACGGAAGATTACCCGCCGCTCGTTCCCGCGGCAGGTGACATGGTAATATGCATGCGGATATTGGATTCGTAAGGGGCGACTCATGAGGTACTCATCTATACCACAAAGGTTTAAATGTCAAGAATAAAGATTTGACCCCATATTCTACACCCACGGGGGTGACATTACCAGCCGCGGCATAGCCGACGCCGCCGAGAGCTGAGCCCTGAAGCGCTACCTGTTGTGAGAGCCACCATTGAAAGGTAGTACCGAGAGAAAGAGACGTGCTGGAAACGCGGAAGATATGCGGTGATATGTAGTCATAGCCGCCGTAGAGGCCCCAGATCCCGCGATAAAATTTACCAACTTCATAGTCCGTCCCGAAAAGGAGGCCGCGGATCATGATGTTATCAACAGGATTATCTATGGTGCCGAGGGTGGTGAATTTCAAAGGATATAAGTGTTGTGTTCCCGGAAGTCCCCCGGAAGTCCTCTGCCAGTTCGAACAGGATTCCAAGCCCTGGCTTCCCCTTATCCTGGCAGGGCAGGCTAACCTTATCGATAAACTCATGTACCGAACCTCCCTGCCCCTGGCATCGCGCATCGTCGCCAGAAGCCATCTGGAAGGCGTCAACCGCCAGGGGATGGGAGATTACCTCAAACATCACCTGGCCATCGCCGGCGTGAAAACCGCCATCTTCGATGAAACGGCTATCACGGCCATACACCAGGGTTCCGGCGGCCTGTTCAGAAAAGCCAACCATCTGGCCCGAGGCGCTCTCATCGCTGCCGCTCATGACCAAGCCCCGACCGTCTCGGCGCATCATGTCCGCCTGGCTTCCACGGAAATCTTCTGAAGATAACACATAGGAGAACAACATGAATCTCTATGACGATGAAATATATGATCACAAAATGGAGGAAATCGTAGTCCATCTCGAATACTTCCTCCTCGATGTCATGCGGGTAGCTGCAAAAAGACTCATCGACAATAACGCAGATATCTTCCTGAACAACAAAACGCAACCCGGCAATGACGACTTCTGACAAAGATAAAAAACGGGACGTCCCTAAACGGGCGTTCCGTTCCATTTAATCTGATTACCAGAAAACCAGTCCCATGTAATCAGACAATGCCTGGCCAGATAATTTGAAAATCTACAGCTGTGCGGCCCGTCGCCTCGGCAAGGCGGCGGGTCCGGTAGTCGTCGAAGGAAAGAATCGTCGGCAGGAGACCGCCGATCCGGGTATGAACATGCTGATATGACTAGAGATTCATGGATGCAGCGCGCCGACGAGGCCCTCTATCAAGCCAAGACCGCTGGCCGGGCTCAGGTGCATATTGCGGCAAGCCCCCGTCTGCCAAGACATTAGCAAGTGAAAATAAGATATGCCTGCGGCTGTCGCACGTCGTTGAAGATCAAATGGTGCGAGTGATGGCGTCACTGATCGTAAAGTTCAGCGCTGCCATCACTACATGAACAATGCCGTCACAGAAGAAGTGCTGGTGATTCAGGCCATGGCCTCTTAAAACCATCGTGAATTGAGAAGCCCTGCGATCAGCGTCCGTGGCGACCTTGGCCGCGTTCTCCTCTGTCACCCTGTTCTCGGTCCTCTCTACCGCCCCGATCGCCGCGTTCTCTGCCGCCTTGGTGCCCGTCGCCTTTAGAACCGCGCCCCCCCTCCTGGCCGTGTCCATGCCTGTCCTGGTATTGCGGTACATAGACATCATTGTACCACTTGTCGCTGACAAAATGAACAGGTCGGCCGCAGGCGCCGTATTGAGCACAGTGCTTCTTCCATTTTTTTTGATGGCCGGGGGGCACACGCAGATAAAGAGGCTCTTCACTGACGTGACCTGGTGGGGGTAGGACGATGATTGGTCTCGGGTTGATAAGTACCGGCCGCGGGACGTCCCCAATGTCAATGCGACCATAAAACCCGGGTTGTCCGACGCTGATGGATACACCGACATCAGCAGCGTGTACCGAGGCGGGGAAAGCGCATATCATGATGATAAATAACATTTTTTTCATACTTTTCTCCTTTCTTCTATTCACTGCGATTGATAAGAACTTCCTTTTTCGTGGTGGGAGTATAGGGGGACTACTTTTGGCTTGTCAAGGGATAATTTGCATCGTATTGCATCGAAAACCGGTAACTGGCGATGCGATTTGGTAAGGAAGGTGGATCGGTGGCCGCCCTTTTGATAAATCAGCTCTCCTTTTGGTCGAGTCAGCCGGCAAGAGGGTATTCTCCGCCTTCGCGGTAACAAGTTTTGAGCCCATTTCAGACACACCTCTCCGGCCCGCCTTTTTTTCAAATGCGTTATGACTGAATGTATTCATCCCAGGTGTATTCGGGATCGCCGTAGATCGTATCAGCGTGTGTTTGTAGTTGGAGGTCGCCATCGGCGCAGGGGGACACGATTTCGGCATATCCCCTTGGCGGGGCGTGAGCTTTTGGCGGCGGCCTTGCCCTTACCAGCCATCCTTCGACAGGCTCAGGATGAGCGGCAACCGTGCATGGTGAGCCTGTCGAACCATGAAACTGATGATCCGCATCGTGCCCAGACATTTCGGGCAGACCAGAGGATCTACTTCGCATATCTTCTGAATCAGCCTGGCCCAACTTTTCCTGAAAGCCTTTTCGTTTCCCTGAGGTTCGATGATGCAGGGGATGGCGTCATCCATGCCTTCCTTTTGGCGTTTTCCCCGCGAGACGTTGCTGTAGTATCCGTAATATCTAATGTTCTTTTCCGCAGGCTATTTTTGATACATATTTGTATCATAAATTGAGGCGGTTGCTCCAGATCTTATAAGTTGCAAGGGGTTTCCTGCCCTAAATAACCTTACAAGTATATGATTTTATAATTATCTTATTGAATAAACGCTTGCTGAAGGCAAAATACGATACATTTTTGTACCAACATGTGTCTGTTCCTCATCATGCTTCGGGATATTCCTGGATATTTCGGGGACATAATGCCGATTATCCCTTATTTTATTGACAGACCAGACCGCTTTGCCTATAC
>JANXZC010000098.1 GCA_025355725.1 Syntrophus sp. (in: bacteria) | reverse complement strand
CCTTCACGGCAACTATCGTCCTTGCCGACGCCATCAACCGGGCGAAATCCACGGAACCGGCCAAAATTCGTCAGGCCCTCCTGGAAACAAACCTGAAGGCCGATCAGTTGATCATGCCCTGGGACGGCGTCAAGTTCGATGCCAAGACCGGTCAGAACATGCTGGGCAAAGGAATCATCGTCCAGGTCCAGAACGGAGAATATTACACCGTCTGGCCCTTCAACCTGGCAACGAAGGATGTTGTCTGGCCGTTCCCGAAATGGGAAAAACGCTGAACGGAAAAGACAAACGTGATCAACAACCATGCCCTGCACGGGCACAACGAAGGATGAAAATCTCACCCCTCCTCCCTTTTGGTAAAGGGGGGAGGGAGGGATTTTTACATATAGGAATAACGTCTTCTCTGTGCACCGCGAAGAAGGCGCAAGATATTTCATAGTAAGGAAGGAAAACCTTAAGCGCAATGGAGGGGCTATTCATCCAAACGCTGGTAAGCGGCCTGTTGATCGGCTTTCTTTATGCCCTGATCGCCGTGGGGCTTACCATGATTTTCGGCATGATGGACATTGTTAACTTTGCCCATGGCGACTATCTCATGGTGGCCATGTATTTTTCGTTCTGGTGCTTTGCCCTCTTCGGGATGGACCCCCTTTATTCTTTACCCGCGGTGACGCTCCTGTTGTTCGGTCTGGGCATTCTCACCTATTATCTCCTGATCAAACCGATCATCAACGCCCCGATGCTCTCCCAGATCTTCGTCACCTTCGGGGTACTGATTTTTCTGCGAGGACTCGCCACGTTCCTCTGGAAAGTTGACTACCGGATGATCCCCCAGACCGTTTTGAGCGGCAACATCCATCTGGGTGATGTCTATATCGGCATCCCCCAGCTTACCGCCGCCGCCGGCGCGATTATTTGCAACGGCCTGGTTCTCTGGTTTCTCAAAAAGACACGCCTGGGTATGGCGCTGGAAGCCGTCGCGGAAGACAAGGAAGCGGCCCGGCTTATGGGTATCAACAGCGACCGCATGTTCGCCCTGGCCTGGGGTATCGGCATCGCCACGGTGGGCGTGGCGGGGGCGCTGCTGACAAGTTTCTATTACGTTTTCCCCGAAGTGGGCGCCAATTTCGGCCTCATCGCCTTTGTCGTCGTGGCCCTGGGCGGATTCGGCAGCGTGACGGGGGCCTTTGCCGCCGGTATTATTGTGGGACTGGTCGAGGTGCTGAGCGGTTTCCTGATTGGCCCGCAGTTTAAGTTCATGTTCGTACTGGTCCTCTATCTGGGCGTGGTTTTCATCCGGCCCCAGGGGCTGCTGGGGAAGAAGTAACCCATGAAAAAGGGCATAATCGTATTAATCATTTTTCTCGGAGCGCTGGCCGCCTTCCCCCTGGTCTATCAAGATCCCTTCCCCCGGCATATGCTCATCATGATCATGCTCTACGCGGCGATGGGCATCGGGTGGAACATTATCGGCGGCTATACGGGCCAGGTTTCCTTCGGGAATGCGGCCTTTTTCGGCGTCGGCGCCTATGCGACGGCGATCCTGCTGGTGAACTACGGCATCAGCCCCTGGCTGGGGATGATCGTCGGCTGTTTTTTCTCCGTGGCGCTGGCGATTATTGTCGGCTATCCCTGCTTCCGGTTACAGGGCCACTATTTTGCCATCGCCACCATCGCCGTCGGGGAAATCATGCTACTCGTATTCACCAACTGGGAGTATGCGGGGGCGGCTGTGGGCATTTACATGCCCATCCTACCTGAATCTTTCATTAATTTTGAGTTCCATACGTCAAAATTGCCTTATTATTACATTATCCTCGTCATTTTCGTAGCGGCGCTCGGCGTCAGCCATCTGGTGGAGAGAAGCCGGCTCGGCTATTATTGCCGCGCTATCAAGGAAGACACCGACGGCGCCCGCAGCCTGGGAATTAACATCCAGCGTTACAAGATGATCGCCTTTTCCATCTCCGCCGTAATCACCTCGATCTGCGGCACCTTTTATGCCCAGTACGTGCTCTATATCCATCCCACCAGCACCATGGACCTCATGATGTCCATTCAGTTGTGCATCATCTGCCTGATCGGCGGTCTGGGCAAACTGTACGGACCGGTCATCGGTGCCTTTGTTTTTATCCCGATGACGGAGCTGACGCGTGTTTACCTGGGCAGCGAAGGACAGGGCGTTGATCTGATGATCTACTCCATGTTGATTATCATCCTCGCCATCTGGCGGCCACAGGGACTATGGGCGATCTTTACCAGAGGAACGGCCAAATGACGAAAGACATGCTGATCATTGACAATATCACCAAACGTTTCGGTGGGCTGATGGCCAACCAGAACGTGTCCTTTTCCATTGCGGAAGGGGAGATCATCGGTCTGATCGGTCCGAACGGCGCCGGCAAATCTACTCTATTTAACTGCATCTCCTGTTATTACAACGCCGATGGCGGGAGAATCCTCTTTCATGGCGCCGACATTTCGAAAAAGACACCCGAAGCCATCTGCCGGATGGGAATCGGCAGGACCTTTCAGATCGTCCGGATCTTCAAGGAAATGACCGTCCGGGAGAATATCATGATCGGGGCCTTTCTGAAACACGTCAAACTGTGCGACGCGACAGCGAAAGCTGAAGAAACGGCGGACCTTTTCGGTTTTACGGAAAAACTGGACCTACCGGCCGGGTCCCTCACCATCTCTGACCAGAAACGGCTGGAAGTCGCCCGCGTCTTTGCGACAGAACCGAAAGTCCTCCTTTTGGACGAGATGATGGCGGGGCTGAACATTCAGGAAGTTCGTGAAACTACGGATCTCATCCTGAAGTTGAGGGATATGGGAATTACACTCGTCTTGGTCGAGCATGTCATGGAGGGCATCATGCCCATCGCGAACCGCGTCATTGTCCTGGATTACGGGGAGAAAATCGCCGAAGGGACACCGGACGAAGTGGTAAACAACGATAAGGTCATCCAGGCCTATTTTGGAAAGAAATACCATGCTAAACGTCGAGGGCGTACAGCTCCGCTACAGTAATATCCCTGTCATTCATGACGTTTCATTCCGGGTGGATCAGGGTGAAATCGTCTCGATCATCGGGGGCAACGGCAACGGGAAATCGACGATTCTCAAAGGGCTCAGTGGTATCATCCATCCCCTTATCGGCAAGGTAACCTTTAACGGTCAAGACATTACCAAGGCTTCCTCTGATGCTATCGTGGCCCTCGGAATGTCACATGTCCCCGAAGGCAGGCGACTGTTTCCCAATCTTACGGTCCTTAAAAACCTCCGGCTGGGCGCCTTTCTGACTCGCGACACGGTGGAAATCAATCGCCGCCTCGATTATGTCTACGGCATCTTTCCCATTCTTAAGGAAAGATCCGAACAGAAGGCCAGCACCCTGTCCGGCGGCGAACAGCAAATGGTCGCCATCGCCCGCGGTCTCATGAGCAAACCCAAGCTGCTTTTGCTTGATGAGCCGTCCTGGGGCATCGCCCCGATTCTTGTCGAAAAGATCTTTGCCGTCATCCGGGAAATCAGGAAAGACGGCGTCACCATCCTCCTCGTGGAGCAAGACGTCCAGGAAGCTCTTGACATCTGTGACCGGGCCTATGTCATCCAGACCGGACGGGTGGCGCAGGAGGGGACAGGCCAGGAATTGCTTGCCTCGGAAACGATCCAGAAGTCGTTCCTCGGTCTATAGTAGGAAGGAAGCAGATCTATGGGAAAGTTACTTACGGCGTTGTCGGTATCAGTCGTCTTTATGTTTTCCATGATCACATTCGCCTCGGCCAAAACGATCTGGAATGCCAATTCCATCTGGCCGCCCAAGAATCACCAAAGTGTCGGCCTGGAATATTTTGCCAAGAAAGTGAAAGTCGCCACCAAAGGAGATCTGGATATCGTTGTCCATTCCGGCATCTTGGGATACAAGGGGCCGGAACTGCTGAAGGTAGTCCGGGACGGTCTCGTACCTGTTTCTGATATTCTTATCAGCAATGTAGCCGACGACGAAAAGATTTTTCAGATCGTCACCCTGCCCTTCCTGGTCCGAAATTTCGACGAACTGCATACGCTGATTACTATCGCCCGTCCCTACTTTGACAAATCCGCCCAGAAATGGGGCCAGAAAATTCTTTATACCGCCCCCTGGCCTGGCGCCGGCCTCTGGACCAAGAATGAGATAAAAACATTGGCAGACTTAAAAGGTCTCAAGACCCGCACCTACGACAAGAATGGTGCCCAGTCTATGGAAGCTGTCGGCGCTACCCCTCTCAACATGACCTTCAGTGAGGTGTCCCCAGCGCTGAAGGCCGGTGTCATTGATTCTGTCATAACCTCGTCACCCACCGCGGTGGATGCCAAATTCTGGGAGGTCCTGAAATATTATGAACCCCTGAATATCACTATCGCCACCGATATGGTTACTGTTAACCAGAAGGCCTTCGAAAAACTCCCCAGGGCCCACCAGGAAGCCCTCGTCAAGGCGGGCAAGGAGATGGAGAAGAGTATGTGGGCCGAGGTTAAGAAGTGGGATAAGGACATGATCGCCACCTGCAACAAAAACGGCATCAAGACCGTCGCTCCCTCGAAGCAGCTCATTGCCGATCTCGAAAAAATAACGGCAAATATACGCGCTGAGTGGTTAAAAGGCGCCCCCGCCGACGCCCAGAAGATTTACGCAGAGTTCACAAGACGCGTTAAACGATGATCCATCTTATCTACACATTCTAGTCATCATGGACGATTTTCAATCGCCGTGGCCTTTCCCATCATCCCTGAAAAGGACATGCTCAAAAAACAGCACGGCCAACACGCCCATGACGAAACTGTTGCCCGCCACGGGGCGGATGAGATGAGGAAATGACGAAACTATATTGCCCGGTAGAAAGGCCACAACGATCGAGAGTAAAAGCGGCATTCCAACGACGAGACCATCACGGAGTTCCAGCTTTTTTGCAGAACCGAAGAGAACCATGAGCCCCGCCGCCACCTGTGTCGAGAGAACGTAGAAGAGAACCGCTCCGATGACAAGGGGGGGCACGGTTCCCATCAAGGCGATGGCCAGCGGGGAAAAGGCAAAGAGCAACAAAATTAACGCGGCAGGAATGAGCGTCCAGCGCGATAAGCAACCCGATGAAAGGACGACGCCCAGACTGAGGGAATAGTTCACCTGACCAATGACGCCGAGGAATCCCGATGCAATGTTGGCAATCCCTGTGACCAATATTCCCCGATCGACGCGTCTGACCATATCCGGCGGGGAGACGATTGCATTCATGGACTGAATCGAGCCGAGATCGTTGATGGAGAGTGCGATATAGCAAACAATGAAAGACAAAATAAGTCCCGCATCAAAAGAAAAAGTTGTCGTCAGGTTCGTGAAAAAGAGTGCTAGGGGAGCCGTTCCCTGCAAAGCACCGTGAGCGAAGCTTCCCGGAAAGATCAAAAAATGGATCGCCGTCCCGGCAAACATGGTGCCCACAATGAGAAGCGAGCGGCCAATGCCCGTCAGTAGCCGGTGCAGCGTCATCATGGTCACCGCCAGCACGAGGGCAAAGAGCAAGTTTGCATTTACGGACACATCGGCCCGTGTCTCCGTGATGAGGCGGAGTACGGTGGGCATCAGGCAGAAGGCAATGAGCAGCAGCACGACAGAGACGACCCTTGGTGTGAACAGTTTCTGGAGGGCGCCGAAAAAACCCGTCACCGCGCAGGCAGTCAAGAGAACACCGCCGATCATTACCGCTGTGTAAATAGTGTCCGTTGTGAACCCTTGGCTCGAGATAATTCCGATGAGGATCACCGTGGAGGGGCCGAAAATCAAGGGGAGCCGGTGACCCGCCAGAACCTCGATCACGACAAAAACCGCCGCAACAAAGAATAGCTTCTGGAAGTAGACCGTCTGTTCGTTGGCAGACTCGCAGTGGAAGACCCCGGCAATTTTCCCCAGGATGATAACCCAGGGAACAATTATGGCACACCACTGGAGCCCCATAAGAACGGATTCCCAAAGCGGTGTACGGTCGTCAAGACCATAACGGAACACCATGTGCCACACCTTTCATTCCAGGGTCTGGTTCACCGCTGCTACATCGGCAACCCCCTCCTGACCTCCCCCTTGAAGGGGGAAGAATCTATATCATTTAAATTCCTTCAATACCTCACCGAAACCGGGGATGGCGTTGCGGATGGTATCGTCGCCAACGCAGTAGGCAATGCGGATATACCCCGGCCCACCGAAACCGCTGCCGGGAACGGTGAGAATCCGCTCCTTCTGGAGGGCCCGGGTAAAGGCGACATCATCATCGATAGGGGCCTTGAGAAAAAGGTAAAAGGCCCCTTCCGGCTTCTTAACCGTATATCCCACGGAAGCAAGGCCGTCGCAGAGGAGGTCGCGTTTGCGTCTGTAAATCTCCACATCCACCTTCATCCCCTGAACCCTGGCAATCACGCGCTGCATGAGGGCCGGGGCGTTGACGAAGCCCAGCATGCGGTTACACAGGGTGAGGCCGCCCATAATGTCAAGGATATGTTCGCATTCCGGATGGGCGACGATGTAGCCGATCCGTTCCCCCGGCAGGGAGAGGCTCTTGGAATAGGAAAAGGCCATCAGGCTGTTTGGATATGCCTTCAGGATGCTGGGAACTGCGATGCCGTCGTAGACGATGTCGCGATAAGGCTCATCGGATACGAGATAAATAATGTTCCCGTATTCTCTCGCTTTTCGCTTCATGATTTCGGCAAGGCCATGAATGGCAGCGGCGTCATAGACCTTGCCCGTGGGGTTATTCGGTGAATTGATGAGGACGGCTTTGGTCTTTTCATTGATCCCCCCTTCTATGGCCTTTAAATCCAGGGAAAAATCTTCATGGGTGGGGACGATCCTGGTAACGCCGCCGCCGTTATCGACATAGAACCGGTATTCGACAAAATAGGGGGCAGGAATAAGGACCTCGTCGCCGGGATTAAGAAGGGTCTTGAAGATGACATTCAGGGCCCCGCCGGCGCCGACGGTCATGACGATATGATCCCTCAAAAGCGTCAAATCGTGCTCCAGGGAAAGAAAATCCGCTATCGCCTCCCGTGTTTCCGGATAGCCGGCATTGGGCATATAGGCATGCTTTCCCGGAAGATCCTCCTCCACAACCAGTCGCAGTGCCTTTTTCAGGTCCTCCGGCGGATCAACATTGGGATTCCCGAGGCTGAAATCAAAGACATTCTTCGCCCCGAATTCCATCTTGAGCTGAATCCCCTCCTCAAACATCTTTCTGATCCATGATGATTGGGTGATAAATCCCTGTATCTTCTCCGCAATTGCCATATTGTACTCCTTTCTGATTCCGGGCTATGTAAGGCTTCTCGCGTAACACAACAAAATTATTCCGTCAACGCGGCTCTCAGCTCATCGGTGAGGAAATAATTCCGATTCTAAATCAAAGATGATATTAAGGCAGTTTCATCCTCTACTTCAGAGTACTGACACCCGCCGTCGCAATCTGTCCATCCTCCTGGACGGTGCCGCCTGATACGCCAATGGCGCCGATAATCTTGCCGCTCTGAACGATCGGCAGACCACCCTCAACCGCACAAATACCGTCGAGAGTCAGCAAACTGATCTTACCGCTGTTTACTGCCTCCTCGAAGGCCTTGGTGGGTCTTTTATAGGCTACGGAGCATCTGGCTTTATGAATAGCAACATCTATGCTGCCAAATTGCGCCTTATCAAACCGCTCAAGATAGACAAGGTGTCCACCCGTATCTACGATGGCGATGATTGCATTCACAGAGATTCTTTCCCCTTCCTCCGCTGCCGCCAATGCGATTTTTTTTGCCGTCGCCAGGTTGATGTTTAAACCGTAGGGATTTGGCATTTGAGGTGATTTCACTTTGTTCGCCATAATGACCTCCCATCATGATAAATCGTTTATTGTGGTGGTTGGTTAACACGTCTGCCATTTGAAATCTATGGGGAAATGAAAAGACATATTTCAATGCTGCCAAGAAGGAAGCAAGCAATGGCATACAGGCACATTGGAAAGCGAGTATTTGCTATTCGATCACTTGCTAATGTAAAAGCATAAATGTGGGACAGAACCTGTTTTCAAGGCTTCGCTCTTGACACTTCGTTTTTGAGAACCTTGACTTTTCCGTCGGGTATCTTTACATTGAGGGCGAACAAGGAGGCGCCACAAGATGCCCATCTATGAATTCAAATGTAAAAAATGCGGTCTGGAATTTGAAAAGATTTTCTTTTCCTCCGACAAGGAGGAAGTAGTTCCCTGCCCGGAATGCAAATCGAAAAAGACACGGAAGATGATGTCCGCCTTTGCCGGCGGCAAGTCCGGCTCCGGCTGCGGTTCCTGCGCCGCCACAAGTTGTCCTCCCTCTTGAGGCCACTGAAACTCTCATGACCGTGAGTCGTGACCATTTTTTTAATTGCTAAAACCGGAAGAATCCATTATAAGGAGCCGACTTTTCACAAAGAATCCTGAAAGGAGTTCGTCAGCATGAATATTTTGATTTTTGGACCCAATGGAAGCGGTAAAGGTACCCAGGGCGCGATCGTCCAGAAGAAGTACGGCGTCCCCCATATCGAGACCGGTGTTATCTTCAGAGATAACATTAAGAAAGGCACGGATCTCGGTAAAAAAGCAAAGGAATATATTGATCGCGGTGAGCTTGTTCCCGATGATATCACCGTACCCATGATCCTCAACCGCCTCAAAGAAGCGGATTGCGCCAAGGGATGGCTCCTGGATGGCTTCCCCAGAAACCTCGTCCAGGCTGAGGCGCTATGGAACGCCCTGACCAAAGAGAAGATTACCCTCGATTATGTAATCGAGATCCTCCTCGACCGTCAGACATCGAAAAACCGCATCATGGGCCGGCGGCTGTGCGCGGTGGACAACAACCATCCGAACAACATCTTTATCGAAGCCATCAAACCGGCGGAAAAAGACGGCAAGATGGTTTGTCGCGTCTGCGGCTGCGAGACCCTGACCGCCCGGGCCGACGACCAGGATGAAGGGGCCATCGACAAACGGCATAACATCTATTACGACACCAAGACGGGCACCCTGGCCGGAGTCAATTACTTCAAGGAGCGGGTCAAGGTTATTGAAGTCAGCGGCGTAGCGGGCGTCAAAGAGGTCTCCGAAGATATCCTTAAGAAGCTGGGATAGACTAGGAAGGCATATATAGGCGGCTCGGAAGGATAACTTCCGGCCCACCCCCACCCTACCCCTCCCCCTGAGAGGGAGGGATTTGATAGAGGTTCACGGGCAATTAACTGATCACTGAGCCCTCCCTTTTTATGGGAGGGCTCTTTATATTGAGAAACATGGATTATATACGTAATTTCAGCATTATTGCCCACATCGACCACGGGAAATCAACCCTGGCGGATAGGCTCATCCAGCATACCGGCGTCTGCGATATCCGTAATTTCCAGGATCAGATCCTCGATAATATGGACATCGAGCGTGAACGGGGGATCACGATCAAGAGCCAGGCCATCTCCCTGCCTTATACCGCCCGGGACGAAAAGACGTACAACCTGAATCTCATCGACACCCCCGGCCATGTGGACTTCAGCTATGAAGTCTCACGCTCCCTGGCCTCCTGCGAGGGGGTCCTCCTCCTCATCGACGCGGCCCAGGGGGTCCAGGCCCAGACCCTGGCCAATCTTTATCTGGCCATGGAACACGACCTGGAAATCATCCCGGTGATCAACAAGATCGATCTCCCCTCCGCCGATGTCGAGCGGGTCATCGAACAGATCGACTCGGAACTGGGGCTGGACACGGATACCCACCTTAAATGCTCGGCCAAGGAGGGAACGGGGATCGAGGATATCCTGGAGGCCATCGTCCAGAGGGTTCCTCCCCCCCGGGGCAATCCCGGGGCGCCCCTGGCGGCCCTGATCTTCGACGCCCAGTACGACCCGTTCCGGGGAACCGTCATCCACTGCCGCATTATGGACGGGACGGTGCAGAGCGGCGACATTATCCGCTTCATGTACGGCGGGGCCACCTATAAGGTCGAGGAAGTAGGTCATTTTCTGCTTGCCCGTCAGAAGCGGGACCGGTTGTCGGCGGGGGAAGTGGGCTATATCATCGCCGGCGTCAAGACCATTTCCGATGTCCGGACCGGCGATACGATCACCCTGGAGAACCGGCCCTGTGACAAGCCCCTCCCCGGCTTCAAGGAAGTAAAGCCCGTCGTCTTTGCCTCCATCTACCCTATTGCCTCCGACGACTACGAGGACCTCGCCGTCGCTCTGGAAAAATACAAGCTCAACGACGCCTCCTTCGTCTATGAGAAAGACGCCTCCGTGGCCCTGGGACAGGGGTTCCGCTGCGGCTTCCTGGGCCTGCTGCATCTCGACATCGTTCAGGAACGCCTGGAGCGGGAATACGATCAGTCCCTTATTCTTTCCGTCCCCAGCGTCCGCTTCCGTTTAACCCTGAAGGATGGTACCGTCCTCTATGTGGATAACCCCTCTCATTATCCTCCCCAGATGAGCATCGCCAAGGGAGAAGAGCCCTACATCAGGGCCGCCATGATGATGCCGGAACGCTATCTCGGGGCCGTCATGAAGCTATGCCAGGAAAAGCGGGGCATGAATTCATCCCTCAGTTACCCAGGACCGGGAAGGGCGGAATTGATTTATGAAATGCCCCTTTCCGAGGTCATTTACGACTTCTATGACCGCTTCAAATCCGTCAGCCAGGGATACGGATCATTTGATTATGAACTCATCGATTTCAGGGACAGCAACCTCGTCCTCATCGATATCCTCGTCAACGGCGAAAAGGTGGACGCCCTTTCCCAGATCGTTCATCGCGACCGGGCCCGCGCCTGCGGTCTCCAGTCATGTGAACGCCTCAAGGAAGAGATTCCGAAACAGATGTTCAAGATCGCCCTCCAGGCGGCCATCGGCGGCGAGATCATCGCCCGTACTACGATTACCGCCTTCCGCAAGGACGTTACCGCCAAATGTTATGGCGGCGACATCTCCCGAAAGAGAAAGCTTCTGGACAAACAGCGGAAGGGCAAGAAGCGCATGAAGATGATCGGCAACGTGAGCATCCCCCAGAGCGCCTTCCTTGCCGTTTTGAAATCAGATACGGACTGATTGATTCACTACGGATTGACTCACCATCAATACAAGTCTTCAGGCAAAAATGAGCCTGCCCGGCCTCTACATCCATATCCCCTTTTGCAGGACCAAGTGTCCTTATTGTCATTTTTACTCTACGACAGATCTCACTTCTGTGGATGTGGTCATCGCATCCATCGTCGGGGAGATGGAGCTTTATGCGGACGAGTTTGACACCTTCGATACCATCTATATCGGCGGCGGGACCCCATCGCTGCTGACTATTCAACAACTTGACGTCATCCTTTCCGGGGTTCACAGGCACTTTCACATACCCCCGAATGCTGAAATAACCATCGAAGTAAATCCTGCCGACGGCGATCTTGCCTGGTACCGATCCTTGAAAAATCTGGGCGTCAATCGTCTCCATATGGGAGTTCAGTCCTTCTCCGACCAGGCATTGACCTTTCTCGGAAGAAGGCACCGGGCAGAAGACGCCGTCGCGGCCCTTGAAAACACTGTCCGGGCCGGCTTCGACAATTTTGGCTTGGATCTGATTTACGGCATCCCGGGGCAGGATATGCAATCCTGGCGGGAATCCCTGGCACGCGCCGTTTCTCTTGCACCGCCCCATCTGTCTGCCTATCAACTCGCCATTGAAGAAGAGACGCCCCTCTGGCAGCGTCATCAGCGCGGCTCCTTTGATATCCCCGACGAGGACGCGTCGCTGTCCTTTTTCCTGGAAACATCCGCATATCTAGAAAGATCAGGTTATCATCACTACGAGGTATCAAACTATGCCTCAAGTCCTTCCCGCAAGTCCCGTCATAATCAGAAATACTGGGATCATACCCCCTATCTGGGACTTGGTCCCGGGGCGCATTCATTTAAGGAAGGTAGACGTTGGTGGAATCACCGGGGTATCGAAGGCTACCTGAAAGATCTTGCGGCGGGAACTGCTGCCCCCGTAGCGGGCGATGAAACCCTCAGCAGGGAAGACCTGCGCCTCGAGACGCTTTTTATGAGCCTGCGCACTGCCCGGGGAATCGATCTCGCCGCTTTTCGCCTTCAGTTCGGTGAAAACCTGCTAAAGGAGCAACATACGATCATCCAGCCCCTTGTTGACCGCGGTTTCATCGTCGTCAACGACGAGCGGATTTCTCCGACCACACGAGGCCTTGCCGTAGCGGATCAACTGGCGCTGATATTTTAAGAGAACGTGGCAATTTCGTTTGCCCTGTGCTATGCAGCCGTAACAAGATCTAGAAGGGGGAGATTTATGGACAAAGGAGATCGGAAGACATGAGTTCGACGGTGGTCTATGTCGTTGTGGCGCTGGTATGCATTGCCATCCCGTTTCTACTTCATCACATCAATAAAAACGCGCGGCATCCTTTGGATATAAATCTGCGCCAGCTCATTTCTCAGAACCTTACTTATTTTATTACCCTCTATGCGTTCATCCTCGGATTTTCCATGATTACCCTGTGGGGAATTTATCAAAATGCGGAAACTACCGTGACCAAAGAGGCGGAATTGGCCCTGAATATGTATCGCCTGTCCCCGGGACTGCCTAACTCCGGCCACTTCCGGGACTTGTTGCAAGACTATGTCAAGAGTGTAAAGGATGAGGAGTGGAAGGAGATGGAGAAGGGCGTTTTCCATCCGAAAATGGACAGCATTGACGACCGCCTGTGGTCCGAGCTGAACGCCATCAGGCCAAAATCACCGGAATATTTCAGCACCTATAATAATCTCATCGTTATGTTAACGGATATGGGGGAACGCCGGTTGGAACGCCTGCTCTTGCTTGACGGCAGCCTATATACAGAGATGTGGGCACTGATCTACCTTGGCGGCTTCCTCTCCCTCTTCGGGCTTTTCTTTACCAGCACCGGTCAGGCCAAGGTTCAATTTATCTCCGACTTCATGATGATCTGCATGATCGTCTTTACCATTTACCTTATTTATGAACTTGACTCACCCTTTTCCGGGAATCTTCAGATCGAGCCCAAGGCCTTCAAAATCGTCTATGAGAAGATGGTCCACTTAGGCGCCCAGTTCACCAAGTGATTGCGGTCAGCTTATAAAATATTTGACAGTAACTTCAGGCAATCAGATCAAAGGCATCCCGGATAAGTTCCACTTCCGGGCGTGATGGCAGCAGTTTTACGGCAACGACGTCAAAGCGCGCCTTTATCTGTTGCAAACCATGGCGGTTCAGATAATAGGCGGCGACTATAGAGATTTTCTTCTGCTTGGCAAGCCCGACACTCTCCAGGGGGCTGCCGTAGTTATCCGTCCGGCGGCTGCGGACTTCCACAAAGACAAGGGTCTCGTGATCGCGAGCCACGATGTCGATCTCTCCCAGGGGGCAGCGGAAATTGCGTTCGACAATTTGATAGCCCACCCCGGAAAGATATTCAGCGGCAATGTCTTCCCCCAGTTTTCCGGTGCTTATTCTCTCCCTGGTCATTTAAGGTTTAATTCGTAATTTTCCTGGCGTGGTTCTTCTTTTATTCGGAAGGAGCGACGATGAATCTTGCAGGGACCGTGGTCTTTGATCGCCTGCCGGTGTTCCCGAGTGCCATAACCCTTGTTTTTGAGAAAATTGTAACAGGGAAACTGTCGATGATACATCGCCATGATATGATCCCGGCTTACCTTGGCAATAATCGAGGCCGCGGCAATAGATATGCTCCGCCCGTCTCCCCCGATAATCGCCTCCTGGGGAATATCGATGGGAACGGTCTGCATTCCATCCACGAGGAGATAATCGGGGGAAATATCGAGATCGACAACCGCCTCCTTCATGGCGCTGAGGGTCGCCTGAAGGATGTTGATGTCATCGATTATCGACGCATCCATGACACCAACCCCGATGGAAAGGGCATCTGCCCTGATGACTTTGAACAGCTCCTCCCGCTTCCGGGGAGTGAGCTTTTTGGAATCCGTGATATCCGGATGGTGGTAATTTTGAGGAAGAACTACGGCAGCGGCAACAACAGGACCTGCCAGAGGCCCCCTTCCTGCCTCGTCAATACCCGCAATCAGGTTAAAGCCTCGCTGGCGAGCCCGCTGTTCAAAATTGTTCATGTAAAAAAACGAATTTTTATGACTTCCCCTCTGTTTTGATCCTTGCCTTTTTCCCCTTTAGCGCCCGCAGGTAATAGAGCCGGGAACGCCTCACCCTTCCCCTGGTAACCACTTCGATGCGATCGATTACGGGGGAGTGAAGAGGAAAGGTGCGTTCCACACCGATGCCATAGGAAATCTTCCGGACGGTAAAAGTGGCGCGACTGCTGCCGCGTCTCTTCCGGATGACAACGCCTTCGAAGGCCTGAATTCGCTGTTTCTGACCTTCGATAATCCGTACATATACCTTGACGCTGTCTCCAGACTTGAAACCGGGTATATCGGCCCTGATTTGCTCTTTCTCAATCATTTCTATGAAATTCATGCTTCCCACACCTCACGTGTTTATTACTATTTTTTTATATCTATTTTATCTTATTCGCCAAACAGCCTATCCAGAATTACGGCAACGGCAGATCGAACGGATAGGTGATTATAATCCGATCTGCCCCGCACCGGTTCCAGACAATAATCAGCCTGATCAATCATCTCATCCGCCAGCCCCCAACCTGTTCCGAAGACCATCAGGCAGGGATGATCATCACTTTCAAGAATAGCCTTCATTTTCTTGAAATCTATCAATGTTCCATTCAAGGATGCCCCCGTCACCACCATCCGGGGTCGCCGTCCCGAAAGGGCCAGAATATCCGCAACGACCGCAGCAAAGGTTTCCTTGACACAAACACGGTCGAAGGCCTCCTTGCGGGAGGCATTATAGGTGGCCCCGTACCCCTGCTGCCAATGGTCGAGAATGGTTTGTACCAGCACGCGCTGCGCCTCGATGGGCGTCACAATGTAAAAACGCTCCATGCCGTAGGTACGCCCCACTCTGGCTATATCATGGATATCCATGTTGGCAACGGCAGTGGTTACGATATTCCTGTGCTTATTGAATACAGGATAATGTAAAAGAGCGATATAACAATTAGCCCTGGATATCACGGGCCTTCCGTCTGAATCTCTTTCAGGAGCAACCGGTCCGAATCGGACAGATTGACCTTCCCAAGCAGTTCCGGCCGCCTTCGCCATGTCCGCTCCAGGGACTGTCGTCGTCGCCAAGCATCTATATCCCGGTGGTTCCCCGCGAGCAGGAGCTCGGGAACCTTCCATCCCCGGTATTCCTGAGGACGGGTATATTGAGGATACTCAAGCAGCCCCGAAGAGAATGAATCCATTCGGGCCGATTCACTGTTTCCCAGGACACCGGGAATCAGCCGTGAAACGGCATCCACAATCATCATCGCCGACAACTCGCCACCGGTAAGGACGAAATCCCCGATGGAGATCTCCCGGTCCGCGAGATGTTCTTTTACCCGCTCATCCACGCCTTCATAGTGGCCGCAAATCAGCACCAGTCTATGGCACGCGGCAAGTTCTTCCGCCGTATCCTGCCGGAAGGGAGTTCCCTGGGGACTCATCAGAATAACCGGCCCTTCCCCGGATTTTAATTCCAAAGCTTCAAGGGCCCGGTCAATCGGTTCCACCTTCATGACCATGCCGCCCCCCCCACCAAAAGGAGCGTCGTCCGTTACCCGGTGCTTGCCTGGGGCGTACACCCGGATATCATGAACATGAACGTCAATGAGGGCTTTCTCCCTTGCCTTTTTGAGGATACTGCTCTCAAAGACCGACAAAAACATTTCCGGAAAAAGAGAGAGAATGTCAAATCGCATCCCCCGACCTCACAGACCCTCAAGAAGTCTGACGGTCATAATATTATTGACTCTGTCCACTTTCCTGATCACATCCTCACTGGCCGGCAGCAGTTTTTCTTCTTCGCCATTCTTACAGACGTAAACATCATTACTTCCCGCCGAGAAGATCTCCCTTATTTTGCCAAGAGATACCCCTTCTTCCGTAATCACGTCCATCCCGATGAGTTCACGCCAGTAGTATTCCCCCTCCGGTAACGCTGCCAGTTTGTCAACCGGGGCATATACCCGGCAACCCAGCAGGGACGCTGCCGCCTGGGAATCGCAGCACCCTTCCATCTCCATGAAAAAAAAACCGCTTCCTAATTGATATCTGGTCAACAGGCAGCGCTGCATATCCGTTTCTTCCCTCTGAAGATGGACCGCCTCCAGGCGGGGAAGAATACTCCCGGGGTCTGTCAGGTAAGATTTTACTTTAACGCCGCCATGGAGACCGTGCGTTTTAACAATTTTACCTATTTCAAAGAACTCGCTCACCCTATTCGATAATTTCCAGAACGCTTCGTTTCCTGATCTTGGTGGATGCGGCGCTTAAAATCGTTCTCATGGCTTTAGCGGTCCTACCCTGTTTGCCGATAACCTTGCCGAGGTCTTCTTTTGCTACCCTTAGTTCGATGACCGATGTCTGCTCGCCAACCACCTCTGAAACCTCAACCTGTTCGGGGTTATCCACCAGCGCCTGCGCCATGTACTTGATCAACTCTTTCATCGTTCCCACCTCCACCGGATTAGTCCGTTAACCTTTTCAAGCTTTCGACTGAAACCGCCCACAACCAGACTTCTACCCCTTTTTTTTCAATAGCTGAGACACGGTAAGGGTCGGCTTGGCGCCCTTGGACAGCCAGTACTTGATCCTTTCGATTTTGAGACTCACACCGTCGAGGTCCTTCGCCGGGTCGTAGTGGCCCAGAACTTCCAGGAAACGGCCATCCCGCGGGGATTCGGAATCTGCTGCGACAACCCTGTAAAACGGCTTTTTGTGCCCACCCATGCGGGTCAATCTTATTTTAACTGCCATCCTGTGTACCGATCACCTCCTGTTTCTAAACTTCCTTCCTCTTAGTTAATGGGAAGATCGAATCGACTAACACATTTTTTTTATTTTGAAAAGGGAAAATTTCCCCGCCTCATAGCCTTCATTCCATCCTTTGAAGTCATCTTTTTCATCATCTTGCGCATCTCTCCATAGTTCTTCAGAAGTCGATTGACATCCTGCACCGTTGTCCCGCTTCCCAGGGCAATGCGCTTTCGCCGCTGACCGTCAATGAGCAGATAATTATGCCGCTCCTTTCTGGTCATGGAATCAATGATGGCGGTGACCCTGCCGAGCTCCTTCTCATCGGGATCAATATTTTTGAGGGCTTTGATTTTATTGAATCCCGGGATCATGGAAAGCATATCCTTTATAGAACCCATTTTTTTTATCTGCGTGAGCTGACTGCGGAAATCTTCAAGGGTAAATTCGTTTTTACGGATCTTCTTTTCGAGCTCCCTCGCCTGCTGCTCATCTACCGTAGCCTGAGCTTTCTCCACCAGGGTTAATATATCGCCCATTCCCAGAATACGAGTAGCCATCCGTTCCGGGTGGAAGACCTCCAAGGCATCGACTTTCTCGCCAATTCCCACGAACTTGATGGGCTTTCCCATAACAGCCTTCAGGGACAGGGCGGCCCCGCCTCGGGCGTCACCGTCCATCTTCGTCATGATGACCCCATCGATACCCAGTCGCTCGTTGAAGGTCGTGGCCACGTTGACCGCTTCCTGACCGGTCATGGCATCAGCCACAAAGAGAATCTCCGCCGGATGGACAACCTCCTTGATCTTTCGCAGTTCCTCCATCATTTCCACATCTATCTGAAGGCGCCCTGCCGTATCGATGATGAGAACCTCATAACCACGGCTTTTTGCTTCTTCGACGGCATTGAGGCAAATGGTTAGGGGATCCTCTTTCGCATCTCCCGGGAAGACCTCCATACCTGTCTCATTTGCCAGGACCTTCAACTGCTCCATAGCTGCGGGACGGTACACATCTACGGATACCAGCATTGTCCTTTTACCCTGCCTGGAAATGAATTTTGCCAGCTTGACTGCCGTGGTCGTCTTACCGCTTCCCTGGAGACCTACAAGCATGACCGGGGCCGGGAAACGGTTACCGAATCTGATCTGGCTGCTTGTCCCTCCCATGAGCTCCACCAGGCGGTCATGAACGATCTTGACCACCTGCTGACCCGGACTTAAGCTATCGGTCACTTCCTGTCCTACAGCCCGCCCCTTGACATCTTCGATAAAATCTTTAACGACTTTAAAATTTACATCCGCCTCAAGGAGGGCCATGCGGATTTCTTTCATGGCGCCCTGGATATTTTCCTCATCCAGCCGCCCCTTCCCCCTGAGTTTCTTGAATATACCGTCCAGTTTATCTGTTAGGTTCTCAAACATCATCCACCTTGTTAATTCTTCGCATAGAGATCAAGATTTACCCCCCCTGGCGAACTATACAATTCAATCCTTTAACTGTCTTTTTAATATTATCGGCCGCTTTTTCGGCTTCTTTCCTGGTCTGATAATTGTTCACCATTACCCGGTACCACTTACCCTTCCCGGCAATATCCATTTCTGAGACTTCCGCTTTGTAGCCCATACCTTGCAATTTTTTTTGCAGTTGATTGGCCTTGACCCGATCGTCGTAGGATATCACCTGGATACTAAAATTCGTCGACGCAGCCGTACCGACATCAGGAGACGTCGGCTCGGTACCGCTCGCCTTCGTCTTCGGTGGTGCAACAGCCGACGCTGCAACGGACGGCTTCGGAGGAGCATCCCTGGTAGTTGGTGGTATCGCTGTTCCAGGCGCTGCCGGCGCTAAGTTCGTACCAGGCGCTGCCGGTATAGCCGACGGGGAATGAGGCAATGGTTTTTCGGAAACTGCCGGTGGCGCCGGCGATAAGATTACGGCGGGAGCAGAGGTTTCTTCTCTTTTTTCCTGGCCCATTAGATCCGTGGCCGTAGCCCCCTTTTTAGTAAGGGTGTCGTAGAAGGTCAAGTCCAGGGCTGCCTTATCCGGTGTTTTGCTGTCCCCATCGCTTTTACCCTTGGGAAATACGAATCCAATTCCTTCCTTGATCAACCTAGGAATTCCCCGGACAATCTTATCCGGATAATTGTCGATGTCTTTGCCTACATTGACGCCCAGGACAAAGGCGCCAAATACCAGGACACCCACGCCGGTAATCAACAGGATGAGTCCGAGCTTCCCCAGCTTGAATTCGAAGGAGCGAATATTCTTTATGGCCATAAGACTACATTTTATCCGGTGCGGAAACCCCTAATAATTTTAAATTATTCTTCAGGACAATAAGCAGGATTTTCATAAGGAAAATTCGCGCCCTCGTCAGAGAATCATCTTCAGATATCACTTTACATTTGTTGTAGTAACTATGGAACAGAGATGCCAGGTCATTAAGGAAAAATGTAAGGCGGTGTGGCTCCAGGGCATTGGCCGCCCCGGCAACGATTTCCGGAAAGCGGGTCAGGGCTTTCATAAGCGTCAATTCCTCGGGCATGGTGAGGAGGCTCAGATTCACTTCTCCATAACTGGGGACAACAAAACCGCGATCAGCGGCAAGCCTCAAAATACTGGCGATCCTGGCGTGGGCATACTGGACGTAATATACGGGGTTTTCGTTCGTTTGCTCCTTTGCCAGCTCAAGATCAAAATCTAGGGGACTGTCGGTGCGCCTCATGAGGAAATTGTACCTTGCTGCATCCTTTCCAACCTCGTCAACGACTTCCCGGAGGGTTACAAATTCACCGGAACGGGTGGACATGCCCACCGGCTTACCCCCGCGCAGCAGACTGACTAACTGGACCAAGACTATTTTCAGGGCATCCGCCCTGTAGCCAAGGGCCTGGATCCCGGCGGACATACGCGGGAGATAGCCATGATGATCGGCGCCCCAGATGTCAATCACCCAGGAGAAGCCCCGCTCATACTTGTTTTTATGATAAGCGATGTCGGCGGCAAAATAGGTGGGCTCGCCATTTTGCCTTACGACCACCCGGTCCTTTTCATCCCCAAATGCCGTCGTCCGGAACCACGAGGTTCCCTCTTCCCGATAAATGTGTCCCTCCTGTTCGAGTTCCCGAAGGATCACAGCCACACCGTCATCCTTGTAGAGAGCCCGCTCGCTGAAGTAGAGGTCAAAAACAACCCCGAATTGTGACAGGTCTTCCTTGATGCCGGCAAGAATAATCGCGGCGGCATAGTCCGTAAAATATGGAATTACCTCATCTTCCGACCTCTCCAGATAAATCCTTCCTTCTTTTTCGATTATTTCCCTTGCTATATCAAGTATATAATCACCCTGATAGCAAGACTCGGGAAAGACAATCTCCCGGCCAAGAATCTCGTAGTAGCGGTAAAGGACGGATCGTCCGAGATTAAACATCTGGTTGCCGGCGTCGTTGATGTAATACTCTCTGCTGACCTGATATCCGGTCGCCTGGAGGATATTGGCCAGCACATCCCCGACTACGGCGCCCCGTGCATGACCAATATGCAACGGACCCGTGGGGTTGGCGCTGACAAATTCCACCTGCACCCGCTGCCCCTTGCCGGTGTCCGAGTATCCATAGTGAACGCCTTCCCTGTCCACCTTCTCCAGGGCCGCGTGCCACACCTCGTCCCGGATAAAAAAGTTTATGAACCCTGGTCCGGCAATTTCAACTTTTGCGATAACCTCCCCGTCTTCAGGGAGTTGATCACAGATCATTTTCGCAACTTGACGGGGATTAGTCTTGAGCCTTGATGAAAGGATCATGGCTATGTTCGTGGCATAGTCGCCATGAACCGGGTCTCTGGTTGTTTCCAATTCGATCGCGGGAATGGCGATGTCGCCCATTTGACCGGTCGCTAATATTTTGCCGAGCGCTTTCTCTATAATACTGATGATACGATTTTTCATTTATGTGTCATCCGGCCAATCGCAAAAAAAGTTGGCGGGAAGCCAACTTTTCCCTGTCCGGATCGACTTTAATCCGGGCGATAATTACCGATTCGTCCTCTCCCGTTATTGTCATTTTACAGGCCCCCACCATATATTTACCGTATGATGGAAGTCAAGATTTTTGATGTTTATTTGACAATGACTGTACTTTTCAGGAGAAAAAGGTAACAAGTGCCCTGCCCCAGAACAGGTAAACCACCGCCCCCAAGGATAGAAACGGACCAAACGGCACGGCATATTTCATTGTTTTGCCGCTTTTTATCATCATGAAGATCCCAACGGCGGCCCCGGTGAAGGCTCCCGTCATCAGGACAAAGAGGAGGGATTGCCACCCCAAAAAGGCCCCTAACATCCCCATGAGGTTGACATCACCCCCTCCCATGCCTTCCGTCCCTGTTATTTGTTCATAATAGACGGCAACAAGATAAAGGGAAGCGATCCCCACCATGATCCCCAAAAATGCATCAACTAAGGGAATCTCCATAATAAGTACCGCAGCAAGGAGAAAGATGGGAATTCCGGGGAGGACGATCTCATGGGGAATGATCTGGTGTTCAATATCTATGAAGGTGATCACAATCAACGTCGCCACAAACAAAAAGGCGGCAAGAAAAGAAAGAGAAATTCCGAATTTCCAATAGGTCAACAATGCCATGACGGCAGTCAGGGCCTCGATAAGGAAATAACGACCGCCGATGGCCTCCTGACAGCTCCGGCAACGTCCTCTTAAAAAGATATAACTGAAGAGAGGAACGTTATCATACCAGGCGATGGCGTGGCGGCAATGGGGGCAACGGGACGATGGGGAAACAATCGATTCCTCCCGGGGAAGGCGGTGAATACAGACGTTGAGGAAGCTCCCCACGACTGCCCCCAGAATAAACAGCACGATTGCCCACCAAAGCACCATCGAAATAATCTCCCGAAGTCATTATTGAGGGGACTACTCTCTTATTCTACCTTATTGGCCCCCGTTTGCTGGACCATGTTTCCGGCGGCCAAAAGGGAATCAAATGTTCCCGCATCCGTCCACCAACCGTCCAGGAGATCCCAGGTCAGTTTTTGTTGACGGAGGTAATAATTATTGACATCCGTGATTTCCAGTTCCCCTCGTTCCGAGGGTTTGAGGGTGCGGATAAAATCAAAGACCTTACTGTCATACATATAGATCCCGATCACCGCATAATTGGACGCCGGGGACGAAGGCTTTTCATCGATCCTGACAATCCGTTCTCCTTCAAAGGCGGGAACGCCAAAACGTTGCGGGTCCGTGACTTCCTTGAGGAGAATCTTTGCCCCTTCCTTTTGTTGTCGGAAGGCTTCCACCGCCACATGAATGTTTTTTTCGATGATATTGTCCCCAAGGACCACAACGATCTTGTCCTGATCCGCAAAATACTCGGCAAGGCTCAACGCGGCGGCGATGCCGCCCTCCCCTTCCTGGTAGGCGTAGTTCAAATGTTTCAGGCCAAACTCCCTGCCATTGCCCAAGAGCCGCAGGAAATCGCCGGCGCTGTTTCCGCCGGTCACGATCAATATTTCATCAATACCTGCATTTACGAGTATACTTATGGGATAATAAATCATTGGCTTATGATAAATGGGAAGGAGGTGTTTATTGGTCACCTTAGTCAGGGGGAACATCCGGGTTCCAAGTCCACCTGCCAGTACGATACCTTTCATTGAAATCTCCTTTCACAAATTTTATCGCTGTCCCTATTACACATCCACCATGAAGGTCAATCATAAAATATGTCATAGTCAACTTGGTTTCCCGAGTGTTAATGAGGGATGTAAATCCGGCCCAGACATGATATGGGGGACATGATAAAGAAAGCGAAGGGTCACTCTACCAATGAAAAATGATGAATATTACATGCGCAGGGCGCTGAAGTTAGCTAAAAAGGGTGCCGGACGGGCAAGTCCCAATCCCATGGTCGGCGCCGTAATAGTCAAAGACGGCAGGATCATCGGAGAGGGCTATCATGCCTGCTGTGGAGAAAACCATGCTGAAATCAATGCAATAGAAGGGAGTGCCGAAACAATCGCCGGGGCTGACTTCTATATCACCCTGGAACCATGTAGCCATTACGGGAGAACTCCCCCCTGCGTTGAGGCCCTGATCAAGCATAAACCTAACCGGGTTGTCATCGGCGCCATGGACCCGAATCCCCTTGTCGCAGGCCGGAGTATCGCCCTTCTTCAGAAACGTGGCATTGAGACGCTTGTGGGGGTTCTGGAAGCAGAGTGCCAACTCTTAAACGAAAAGTTCTTCAAATTCATGACTACGGGTCTTCCTTTTATCACCTTGAAATACGCCCAGACCCTCGACGGTCGCATTGCCACGGCAACAGGGCACTCCCGCTGGATAAGCTCTCCAGAATCCCTACGTTATGCCCATCGGCTCCGGGGCGCCCATGACGCTATTCTCGTCGGCTCGGGAACGGTTTTACTTGACGATCCGGAACTCACTGTCCGCCGTGTCAAAGGCAGGAGTCCCTTGCGGATCGTTCTGGACAGCAGGCTGCGCATATCTCTTGAGTCAAGAATCCTGCAAAACCAGAATCAGGCCAGGACCATGATCGTCACAACAGAAAGGGCCGCCAAAGGTAAGTTGAAGCGTCTTAAGGACATGGGGATTGAACTGCTGTGTACCAATATGACAGAGAAAGGGGAAATCAATCTGTCCGACCTTTTTCTGAACCTGGGACAAAAGGGCGTCTCATCTGTTCTAGTCGAGGGGGGATCATCGGTCATTACCTCGATCCTCAGGGAAGGGCTGGCCGACAAGCTCCTCGTCATTATTGCCCCCAAGATTGTCGGTAAAGGCATCGAAGGGGTCGGCGACCTGGGCATTACCCTCATGGATCAGGCCATGACCCTGTTTCCAATCACATTAAAAAAACTCGGAGCCGATTTCCTCCTGGAAGCTAAAATTGCAGTTCCCTCGCCATAATGGACGGCTTCGTAAAAAGATCCGCAGGTAAGGCGCGCAAACACTTCGGAACAAGGCGTACTTGCCGTACGCCGCAGTGACGAAGGATGCAGCGCAACGCAGCATCCGGACTTTTTACGAAGCCGTCAAAGTCGAGTCAAGACATGCAGGGCTGCCCTGACGCCGTCTAGGGCGGAACTTATTATGCCTCCCGCATAGCCCGCCCCTTCCCCACAGGGGTAAATACCCCGCACGGTGGCGCTCTGTCCGTCGCCGCCCCTGGTAATACGGACCGGGGAGGACGTCCGTGTTTCTACTCCGATGAGATTGGCCTCCGCAGTTATGAATCCGGGCATCGCCTGCTGGAATTGCCGGAGGCCCGACCGTATCGAATCATATACATAGTCGGGAAGGATCGACCTTAGGGAAGCGGCCCTGACTCCCGGAAGGAAGGAGGTGGCGCCGGTCTCGGGGCTGTCGTGGTCCTCAAGAAAGTTGATCAGTCCCTGGGCGGGGGCCTTATATGTCCTTCCACCGGCGTGGAAGGCCCTTTCCTCCCAGGTCCGCCGAAAGGCAAGACCGCTGAGACCCGAGGCACCGCAGGCTTCATAGTCTCCGGGATGGATATTCACGACAATAGCGCTATTGGCGTAAACACCGCTGCGAGCCGACAGGCTCATCCCATTGGTCACGATACCTCCTTCCCCGGAACTGCTGCCGATTACCTGGCCGCCCGGACACATGCAAAATGAATATACGGACCTCTTCAACTCCGGCACACGGGCCGTCAAAGTGTAGTCCGCCGGAGGCAGAACGGGATGGCCTGTCCAGCGGCCATACTGAATCCGGTTGATATGCTCTTGAGGGTGTTCGATACGCAACCCCATGGCAAAGGCTTTCGGGACTAGTTCAATACCTCGGTCTTCCAGCAATCGGTATGTCTCTTCAGAGCTCTGGCCAATCGCCAGGACAAGATGGGTGGTCTTGACTTCCCCGGCGCCGTTGACGATGATCCCTTCCAGATGATTCTTATGGATAATAAGGTCCGTCATCTTGGAATTGAAACTGATTTGACAGTTCAATGACATCAAATGCTTGCGAAGATTAACGAGGACCTTTCGCAAACGATCCGAACCGATATGAGGTTTCGCATCCGTTAATATTTCCGGCGCGGCCCCCATATCCACCAGGGTCTTCTTCACCCAATCGGTATAGGGATTGCGAACGCGGCTTGTCAGTTTGCCGTCGGAAAAGGTCCCGGCACCGCCTTCCCCGAAATAGACGTTGCTGTCGGGAAGTAACATTCCCTGATCCCAGAAGGATTGGACATCCCGATGTCTTTCCTCAACCGCCTTTCCCCTCTCCAGGAGGAGGACTGGACATCGTTGGAGAGCAAGGAAAAGAGCGGCAAAAAGCCCGGCGGGGCCACAGCCGACAACTATGACCTTTTCACCTGCCTGCAAAACGGGAACAAAAGAAATGGGCGCCGGTTCTGCCTGGACGCTGCTCAACTTGACTACAGAAGGAAGATCTTCGGGAGCCGACCAATCGTCTCCCACGGTAAAAGCGACGTTATAGGTAAAATGGGGAGGCCGATTGCGCCGGGCATCAAGAGATTTCCTGACCACCTGCGGATCATCGATTTGATTTTCATTAATACGCAACATCGCGGCGACTTTAGAGTATAATAACTGTTCGTCTTCATCCAGGGTGAGGGGAACACCCTCAATTCGCCAGCGTTTCATGAATTTCTCCATTGCAAAAATAGATGGTTTGATATAATCAGCCCATTCGCAGATTCAAACCTTTGCCGCAAGGATTTTTTATGGCCTGGTACGCCGTCCACACAAGAAGCCGTCATGAAGACCGGGTGTTCCTTGGTCTTTCACAGAAGTCGTTAAACGTATTTCTGCCCAAGATAGAGGTATGGAGCCAGCGGAAAGACCGGCGCAAGAAGATCTTTGTCCCCATGTTCTCCGGTTATGCCTTCGTGGAACTGATGAATCTCAACAATGATACCAAACTGGAAGTCCTCAAGACTTTTGGCGTCGTGCGAATTTTGGGCAAACCTTATGGTCATGAACCTATTGCCGTACCTGATTATCAAATTGAAGCCATTCAGCGGATCGTCCGTTCAAAGATTGAAGTTCAGCAGTTCCAGTATCCCAAGGTCGGTGAACGTGCAAAGATTGTAGATGGTCCCTTTCTGGGCATCGAGGGACTTGTGGTCAGCACCGATCTCGATAGGGAGCTTTTCGTCATCACCATTGAACTTCTTCAGCGTTCTGTGGCCATAAAATTGGAGGGTTTTCAAGTCGCCAAGGTCTGACAATTATAATTTATACCAGCCCGAAAAAAATTTAACCTTGACATTCTCGCCATTATGAGCAAAAAGACGCAGCATATTTTCTGGAAACATAACTATTTCTACTTATTGAGAGATTATCGCCATTGAAGGGAACAATCAAAATAAGCGGTGAATTGTGTAAGGAATGTCTTCTTTGCACGATATCTTGTAAAAAAGAAAATCTCCTTCCTTCCACTGAACTCAATTCCAAGGGATTTCATCCCATTATTCTAAAAGCGGATGCCGACTGCAACGGCTGCGCCCTCTGCGCCATCATCTGCCCGGACATCGCCATCGAGGTTTACCGTGAATAGGATACTGATGCAGGGCAACCGTGTTATCGGGGAAGCGGCCATCCGCGCCGGATGCCGCTTCTACGCCGGATACCCCATCACCCCTCAAAATGAATTGACTGAGTACATGGCCGACAATATGCGTCGCACCAAGGATGGTACTTTTATTCAGGCGGAAAGTGAAATAGCCGCCATTAATATGGTACTGGGGGCCGCAGCCGCCGGCGCCAGGGCCATGACATCATCGTCAAGCCCCGGCATATCTCTCAAGCAGGAGGGCATATCATCCCTCGCCGCGGACGAACTTCCTGCTGTTATCGTCAATATCATGAGGGGCGGACCGGGACTTGGCAATATCCTTCCCTCCCAGGGTGATTATTTTCAAGCCACCCGCGGCGGTGGCCATGGCGACTATCGCACCATTGTTCTCGCCCCCGCCTCTGTACAGGAATTAGCCGATCTTACCATGGATGCCTTTGATCTGGCGGACCGCTACCGGAATCCCGTACTCATCCTGGCCGATGGCATGATGGGACAGATGTCGGAACCCGTTGAGTTCAGCGAACCCGCTCCCAGACAGTACCCTGAATGCTATGTACTAAATGGGAGGGGCAAGGGGAAAAGCAAATTCATCCGGGGTCTCATCCTGGATGCGATCCGCATGGAGGAGCACAACTGGAAGCTCTACCGGAAGTACCAGGTAATAACCCAGAAGGAAGTCCGTTTCGAGACCTTCTGGACCGACGATGCGGAGATTTTGATCGTCGCCTACGGAACGGCGGCAAGGATCGCCAAGGGGGCAATCAAGCGTAGCCGGGAAATGGGAATCCCGGTCGGACTGATCCGACCCATAACCCTCTGGCCATTTCCCATGGAAGTCATCCGGTCCTTCGCAGAGCGGGTAGATAATTTCCTCGTTTTCGAGATGAACACGGGACAGATGGTGGAAGACGTTCAATTGGCCCTGGGTGGAATTGGGAAGGTTCAGTTTTATGGAAGGCCGGGAGGAGTTATCCCAACGCCTGCGGAACTCGCCAAGGTAATCGCTCATCATGCCCGGAAGAAATGATATGAAGAAAGTATTTTCCCGACCCAAATCATTAAAAAATACGGCCTTTCACTATTGCGGCGGCTGCGGCCACAGTATTGCCCATCGTCTTATTGCCGAGTCTATTGATGAACTGGACATTCAGGACCGTATTATCGGCGTGCCGCCCGCAGGATGCGCGGTAATTGCTTACAATTATTTTGACATCGACATGCTGGAGTCCCCACATGGCCGTGGTTGCGCCGTGGCTACGGGTATCAAACGCGTTCTTCCCGACCGGGTGGTCTTTTCCTATCAGGGAGACGGCGATTTAGCGGCCATCGGCACGGCGGAAACCTTTCATGCCGCCAACAGGGGGGAAAACATTACGGTTATTTTCATCAACAATGCCGTTTACGGGATGACCGGCGGACAGATGGCCCCGACAACCCTCCTGGGACAGGTATCCACAACCACGCCGCCGGGGCGGTCAGCCCTCCTCGATGGACACCCGGTTCACTTCAGTGAGATTCTCGGTCAGCTCCCCGGCACGATGTACATCGAACGCTGTGCCGTCAATACCCCGGCCAATATCATGAAGGCTAAAAAGGCGGTTAAAAAGGCCTTTCAGTATCAGATGGACAATGTTGGCTTTTCCCTCATTGAAATCCTGTCCCAATGCCCGACAAACTGGAAAATGTCTCCCCTTGAGTCCTGTCAATGGGTGAATGAAGTGCTGATGAAAGAATTCCCTCTGGGAATAATAAAGGACAGCAAACGGTAAGGTTCAGAAAGCTATGATCAGAAAGACCATATTTGCAGGTTTCGGCGGTCAGGGTGTGCTGATGATGGGCTATATCTATGCCCATGCCGTGATGAACGAGGGCTACCATGTCACGTATCTGCCGTCCTATGGCGTCGAGGTCAGAGGGGGAACGGCTAATTGCACGGTCGCCGTGTCGGATGAAGAAATCGCTTCACCCATAGCCTCCGAACCTGACTATCTGGTGGTCATGAATAAACCTTCTTTATACACCTACCAGAACCGCCTCGCCCCGCAAGGAAGCATCTTTCTGAACTCTTCGATAATCGATACCAAACCGACACGCAAAGACGTGAATATACATGACGTCCCCGTCGGAGATATGGCTGGGAAATTAGGCAATCCCCGGGTACAGAATATTGTCATGATGGGATCATTCATCAAGAAAACCGGTCTGATCACCCCCGAATCTTTCATGAAGGGTCTGAAACAGATTCTTGGGGAAAAGAAGAAATCGGCAATGGAAATAAACCGCAAGGCATTTGCGGCCGGATACGAGCTGGAAATCTGAGAAATGGGAACTTTCAATACCATGGCCATCAAACAGGTATCTGTTCATCTTGACAACGTCCCCGGGGCTCTGACGAAACTTATCGATATCCTCGACAAGGAAGACATAAAGGTAAAGGCCATGTCCGCGGCCAGTACGGACGAGCAATCCACCCTGCGCCTGGTGGTAAACGATCCCCAAAAGGCCGTCACCATTTTGGAGAGTTTCAATTTCAGAATTGAAGTCGCCCCGGTCATCGCGGTTGAAGTGCCCTGCCATCCCGGGGGCATGAATGCGATAGTAAAGCCTCTCTCTGAGGGAGAGGTCAACATCCACTATATCTACACGACCATTGAACGAATCGGGAAAGAAACCATTCTCATTATAGGTTGCGACAGTATCGAGAGAGCGGTCGAAATCCTGAGCCAACACTGGGTTAACTTCATCGGCGACGAGATCTATTCTCTCTAACAAATAACGCTCTCAGCTCAAGTAAAAAAGGTAATCTTCCATATCCCCTGTGACTAATACCCTTCAGGCTGGTTTAGAATGTTTTTCAAGTCGTTATGAACATGTTTACCGTCTCCCCGGAAAAAGAAAATGCCATGAAGGAAAGAATGGCACAGCTTGGCGTCTCGGAAAACGAGATGAGGGAATCCTTTGTCCGTTCTTCCGGTCCCGGGGGACAAAATGTCAATAAAACCTCATCTTGTGTACAGTTGTTGCACGTGCCTACGGGCCTTTCCGTCAAGTGTCAGCAGGAAAGATCCCAACTACTTAATCGATTTTTAGCCCGCCGTCTCCTGCTGGACCGGATTGAGCGCCTGCAAAGGGGATTGATTGAAGCGGAAAAAATTCGTAACGAAAAAATTCGTCGCCAGAAGCGGAAGCGATCAAAAAGGGCTAAAGAAAAGATCCTGCAGGATAAACATCATCAGACGGAAAAGAAGGTCCAGCGTGCCCGTCCCCTGATTTCTGACGGGTCCTGAACAGGGCAAATTCACGACAATTACTCATTTCCACTTATTCCAATTCCAAATCAAATCGCTATCTTCATCGCTATCTTCGTTGGCTTCGTCATAGCCTCCTCGATGTATTTCCATATACGCCTGCGTCGCCTCTTCCTTGCCGCCTCGATTTCACCTTTGGTTTGGAATTGGAATTTTATGTGGGTAATGGAAAAAGAAAAGGGAAAAGGAGTCTGTTTTTAGTGCCCCTTTTCCCTTTTCAATAATTACAGGATTATGTATGTTCTAATTATCAGCCGATGCCTGCATACTTGAGAAGCGGGTTTGCATACAGGATGACGAGCGAAACAACCAGCGCATAAATAGCGACTGATTCTGTCATGGCCATACCGACCATCATGGTAAGCATAATTTTACCCTGGGCTTCCGGATTTCTACCCACCGCATTGTTCGCACCACTTGTAGCCTGCCCAAGACCGAGACCAGCGCCAACAGCTCCGACTCCCATGGCCAAACCAGCAGCGATAACACTGCAACCCAGAATGATTGCCTTGGTGTAATCAACCGCACCACCAGGAGCAGCCGCTTCTGCAGCCATAGCCAGCGGAGCAACTACCAGCACCAACACCATACCCAGAATACCTCTTACCAAACTTTTCTTCATTGCTTTCCTCCTTTTGATTAAACTTGTTTAATGTTGACCAACACTGATTCCGTCTATTTATATTCTATTTATATTCCTGCCCGATCATCACCTCCTTATCTCATACTTTACAGGGTCTCATAATAAGAAAACAGCCCCGTTTGTGCCTCTGTGCATATAAAAATGGGAACAAATTGTCAAGAAATATTTGAATACATGATAGCGCCCGAATTTTAATTCATCCCACCATTAGCCTTTTCCTGGAAAAGTAGCGGGGAGGCATCCACTACACTGGTAATAAACAATGTTATTTTTTTTCAATTATGATATGAGGGGGCTTATGTCACAGATATGGTCCATAGGCGGTGGAAAGGGGGGCACCGGAAAGAGCTTCATTGCCGGTAATCTCGGGATTCTGCTCGCAAAGGAGGGTTATAAAACACTCCTTATCGATGTTGACTTTGGTGCGGCAAATCTTCACACCATTATCGGAATTTCCAAGCCTGAAAGAAGCATCTCCGACTTTTTAAATCGAAGGCTTGCCACTCTTGACGAGACCGTTTTACCCACACCCATTCCAAACCTCTATCTCATAAGCGGCGCCATGAATAACCTGGATATCGCCAATCTTACTCATCAGCAGAAAATTAAACTGTTGCGAAACATCGCCAGACTCTCTTACGATTATATTCTACTGGACATCGGCGCGGGAACGTCTTTTAACACAATCGACTATTTTATGATTGCTGATTCCGGCATTTTTGTAACAACGCCTGAACCGACTTCGATAGAAAATGTCTACCGTTTCATTCGTTCTGCCTATTTCCGCAAAATACACCATGTGCTTAAAGCACACGATTTCCGCACATTGGCCGACGAGGCCGAAAGGCAAAACGGCAATGCCACCGTCAGCAATCCGGAGATTCTCCTCCACGTCATTAAGGAGCTGGATCCGGAAAAGGGAGATATTGTGGAAAAGGCGCTACGGACCTTAGATTTCAAACTTATTCTCAACCAGGTAAGAAAGCAGGATAACCCAAATATCGGGGAATTGATCTGCAAAATTATCGAAAGACACCTTGCCCTGAAGATGTCTTTTATAGGTAATCTCAGCTTTGATGACCACGTTCACAATTCAGTCTGCAAAAAGCTTCCTTTCGTCGATCTCTATCCCTACACCCGGACTGCCCTTGATCTCAGGGAATGTTGCAAAAATCATTTATCAATAAACAAAGATAAAACCAGTGTGCAACAATATTTAACTGCTTAACGATTAAATAAAGGTTAAAAACAAGGGCCCATGAAACTCTACCAGGAGAAAAACAACTATGAGTTGCTTGAGATTCATCCTGACGTAGCTCCGACAGAAATCCGCCATGCCTACAAAATACTCTTTGATCTTTATCAGGATGAGTCCATAGCCACCTATTCTTTCTTTTCTGAAAAGGAAAGAAAGGAGATTCTTTCCAGTCTTGAAAAGGCTTATCTGACTCTGATCGATCCTGAATCAAGGAAGTTGTATGATCGCGATCTGGTTGGACTCGGAGGGCTGGAAGAAGAAAGGACATATTCCAATCATAAGAAAAATCCGTCTTCTATATATGATTTCAAAAAAACCCATGTTCAAGGGCTGGTGACAATAAGAGATCCAGAGGAACTCAAATATCGCGCCTCACAAAACCCGGTAATTCAAAATATCCTGGATCAGGACACCATTACCGGAAGGGATGTAAAAAAAATAAGGACCGAGCTTAAAATCACTCTCGAAGAGATTGCCGAAGCAACAAAAGTGAGAATTGAAATGCTCCGGATTATTGAAGAAGACAACCAGGAACTTTTTCTGCCTATGGTTTACATGACTGGATTCTTGAAATCTTATGTGCGATACCTTCAGCTTGACGAGGTTGTTATTCTTGATGGTTTCATAAAATATATCGATAAGGGAAAGTGACCATAACTGGTGTTTGATGGACAATAAGGAGCCCAAAGATGCTGACCTTGAACAGGAATTGGAAGACCTTTATCGGAAGGTCGCAAATACAGATACTTTGGGAGATTCATCCTATCCTTTACAACAGTTGAAAACAGAAACTGCTGCCCCTGAAGGACCAGGGCTGCCTGAGCGTACGAACGATTGTCCCACACTAAGAAAAGAAGAAGGCAAACGACGATTTCCCCTTATGGCCATAGGGGCGTTTTTTTCCCTTAGCCTTCTATGTCTGGTCGTCATCTTTGTCTGGCCAACGATCTACAACTATGAATCCATAAATTTGGGGGAAAAAGTCTATCCGATCAGGACAAACAAACTGACGGGAGAAACTTTGTATTTCAATGGGACTGAATGGTCAACTCCTCCCGTTGCCAAGGCAATTAAGAAACCTTTTGCCGGAAATATAAATAACCAATCAGCCATTATCCCTCCCGAAACGAGTCCTATTAAAACCCAACCAGAGGAGTCAACAGCCGCACCTGCATCGTTAAAAACTCACGACAAAGGGAAATACGTGATCCAGATCAAGGCCTTCCCCGAAAAGAGGAAAAAAGACGCCGATGCATTCATGGAGGATGTTAAAAAGAGATTTCCCGATATTCAGATGAAAACAACCCATATCGCGGGACATGGTGCCTGGTATCGGATATGGGTAGGAAATTTTACGAGTACGAAAGAAGCTTCCAATAACATGAATAAACTTAAGCTGTCTGAGTCATATCCCGGCAGTTTTATCCGGACGCAATCCGGGGAATAACCCCTTTCAACCCTGGCAGAGTACTATTCAACAGCCCAGTATCGCCTTGTCTCTTCGGCGGTCATCTCGGTTTAATGTCAATTCCTTTTGTATTAACCGTCAAATATGATATAGGCGGCTTTAAATGACAGCACGATGTTTTGATCATCTATGTGAGGCCCATGATTTCAGATAGGGAAAAGCAGATTGCCCGGCGTCTGCAGGAGGATATTTTCATCGTAAGCCGTCCGTTTCAGGACATGGCCAATGTGACAGGTACAACTGAAGATGATGTTCTAAAGATTGCTCGTAATTTCATCAGTCTTGGTTGGATTCGGAAATTCAGTGCCATCATCCGGCACCAGAAGGTAGGTTTCACCAGAAATGCCATGGTCGTATGGGCGGTCCCAGAAGAACGAATGGATGAAGTCGGGAAGGCTATGGCGTCGCTGCGAGAAACTACCCATTGCTATGAAAGGGAGCCTCTTTTTCTTGAGAAATATAATCTATTCTCCATGGTCCATCTGAAAGACACTGATCCCGAGTCATTCATACGTGGTATCGCGTCAAAACTGGATATTCCGGACTATCAAATCCTGTTGAGCGAGGAGGAACTGAAAAAGAGCTCTATGGAGTACTTTACATGAACGAAATGTCAACGCAGCTATTCGAGGAGGCAAAAAAAATTATCCCCGGTGGTGTAAACAGTCCCGTCCGCGCCTTCAAGGCGGTGGGAGGCCACCCGGTATTCATGCGTGAAGCCCAGGGTGCGCGGATCACCGATGTCGACAGCCGGGAATATGTGGACTATGTCATGTCCTGGGGCCCCCTGATTCTGGGCCATGCCCATCCGGCGGTTGTTGAGGCCATTAAAGACCAAGCCGGGAAAGGAACAAGCTATGGCGCCCCGACGCCCCTGGAAGTTGGTCTTGCCGGACTGATCATCGAGGCCTTTCCTTCCATGGATATGGTGCGCATGATGAGCTCGGGGACGGAAGCGGTAATGACGGCCATCCGCCTAGCCCGGGCCTTGACGGGACGGGAGAAAATCGTCAAATTTGAAGGTTGTTATCACGGACATGCCGATTCCCTGCTTGTCAAGGCGGGATCAGGCGTCGCCACCCTGGGGATTCCCGGCAGCCCGGGAGTCCCGAAACACCTTGCCGAACTGACGCTCACCGTTCCCTATAATGATCAGGCATCCATAGTAAAGCTTTTTGAGGAGCAGGGCCGGGAAATCGCCGGGGTCATTGTGGAACCGGTGGCCGGCAATATGGGCGTCGTAGTGCCACACCCGGGATTTCTTGATATGTTACGTGGACTTACAATGGCCAATGGGAGTCTCCTGATTTTCGACGAGGTCATTACGGGGTTCCGTTTGATCTGGGGGGGCTACCAGGGAATCGCCGGTATCGACCCGGATCTCACTTGCCTTGGAAAGATTATCGGCGGCGGTCTTCCCGTAGGCGCGGTCGGAGGCAAGCGGATCATCATGGAACAGCTGGCCCCCCTCGGTCCTGTTTATCAGGCGGGAACCCTATCGGGAAACCCGCTGGCCATGACCGCCGGGCTCACCGCTCTGGCCCTCTTGCAGCACAGTACGGATTGCTACGAAGCTATGGACCGCCTTGCCTTCAGTCTCTGCGAGGAGATGAAACCTTTGTTCGCCCAAAAAGGAATTCCCGTGACCATCAATCGGATGGGGTCCATGTTTACCGTATTTTTTACCTCTGAACCTGTCAGCGACTTTGCCTCGGCAAGCCGTGCGGATACGGACATGTTTGCCCGCTTCTTCCGGGGGATGCTGAAAAACGGCATCAGTCTGCCCCCTTCCCAGTTTGAGGCATGGTTCCTTTCTCTGGCCCATAACCACGAGGACATGGACAAGACCCTGTCAGCCTGCGCCTCAACCCTAAATAGCCTCTAAGGAACGGATTTATCATGATCATAAGAGCGAATATTGATAATTTTGTCGCCCATTCCGAAAAAATCGCCGTAGTCGGGTTAGGCTATGTCGGCCTGCCCCTGGCGGTGCATCTTTCCCATCATTTTTCCGTCCTTGGTTTCGATGTCAAAGAGTCCCGGATCAAAGAACTGCGACAAGGATTCGACCAGACGCTTGAAATCACCCTTGAACAGCTCAAGGCCGCGGCTGTGACATTCACGAGCGACCCCCGCAAGCTTGCCGATTGCCGTTTGATTATCGTGGCTGTTCCTACCCCGATAGACGGTTCCCGAATTCCCGATCTCAGCGCCATTCGCGGCGCCTCAACCCTGGTGGGAAGACACCTGAAGCCAGGTTCCTGCGTGGTTTATGAATCAACCGTTTATCCAGGCGTTACGGAAGAGATATGCGTTCCCATCCTGGCAGCGGAATCGGGATTAATTTTTGGGCAGGATTTTTTCGTGGGCTATTCTCCGGAAAGGATCAACCCCGGCGACAAGGTCCACACCTTGGAGAGCATCGTTAAAATCGTCTCCGGCTCCGACCGGAACACAGTGGAGCTTCTCAAGGGAATCTACGGAAAAGTCGTCAAGGCGGGCATCTATGAAGCCTCCTCCATTAAGGTGGCGGAGGCGGCCAAGGTCATTGAAAATACCCAGCGGGACATCAACATTGCCCTCATGAACGAGCTGTCCATTATTTTTGAGCGCCTGGGCATAGACTCCCTCGAAGTCCTAGAAGCGGCGGGAACGAAATGGAACTTTCTCCCCTTCCGCCCGGGACTGGTCGGAGGCCATTGCATCGGCGTCGACCCTTACTATCTTACCTATAAGGCCGAAAGCCTTGGTTACCATCCGGAAATGATCCTGGCCGGACGCCGGATCAACGACGGTATGGGGAAATACATCGCCGAACAGACGATCAAGATGCTCATCGCTGCCGACAAGCATGTCCGTAAGGCCCGCGTCGCTGTCCTTGGCCTGACCTTCAAGGAAAACATCCCCGATATCCGTAATACCCGGGTAGTCGATATCATTACGGAACTGGCGGGATACGGGATTGAAGTCCTTGTTCACGATCCCCTTGCCATCCCGGAAGAGGTCCACGACCATTATCGCCTTAACCTGAAGCCCCTGAAAAATATTGCCGACCTGGACGCCGTTATCGTTGCCGTAGCCCATGACGAATACGTCAAGCTGGGCATTGAGAGAATCGCTGGGCTGTGCAAGACGAAACCGCCAGTGGTAATCGACATCAAGGGTCTCTTTAAAGGCCGGGACATGGAAAAGCAGAACATACAGTACTGGAGCTTGTAAGATATGGCCGAAATCCTCATCACCGGTATCGCCGGATTCATCGGTTTCCATCTGTCACGCAGACTGCTGGCGGCGGGCAGAGCCGTTGTCGGCATTGACAATATCAATCCCTACTACGATGTCCGCCTGAAAGAGGACCGTTTGCGGATACTCCAAGAGAATGACGCCTTCCGGTTCATCCGCCTCGATATCGCCGACAGAGAGTCGCTTTCAGCCTTGTTCGCCCGGGAAAAACCCCGCCTGGTTGTACACCTGGCCGCCCAAGCCGGTGTCCGCTATTCCCTCACCAATCCTTATGCCTATCTGGACAGCAACCTGTCAGGATTCCTCAACATCCTGGAAGGTTGCCGGGCTATAAAGGCAGGTCATCTTGTTTTTGCTTCCTCAAGCTCCGTGTACGGGGCAAACACGAACATGCCCTTTTCCATTCATGACAACGTTGATCATCCCGTAAGCCTCTACGCGGCGACGAAAAAAGCCAATGAACTTATGGCCCATGCCTATGCGGCCCTTTATAAGATACCTTGCACGGGACTACGCTTTTTCACCGTTTACGGCCCTTGGGGACGCCCGGACATGGCGCTATTTCTTTTCACCCGGGCCATCCTTGCCGACGAACCCATCGATGTCTATAACGATGGTCATATGCAGCGGGATTTTACCTATATCGACGACATCGTCGAAGGCATCGCTCGAGTCATGGACAGGACGCCCGCTCCCGATCCTGCTTGGGAGGGTGCTCATCCCGATCCCGCGACGAGTTTTGCCCCTTATAAAATATATAATATCGGCAACAACCAACCCGTCGCCCTCCTCGACTTCATCGCTACCCTGGAGAAAAGCCTGGGGAAAAAGGCAAAGCTGAATCTTCTTCCCATGCAGCCCGGCGATGTACCGGCGACCTACGCCGATGTTGACGACCTGATGGCTGACGTGGGATTCAAGCCTACCACCCCGATAGAAGAAGGGATAGGAAGATTTGTTGATTGGTACCGGAACTACTACCAATTGCAATAATTAATATTATTAAAGATAGTGTAACCATAACAACATAACAGGAGGCAAAGCACCTACATGAAGAAGGCGTTTATTACCGGCATTACCGGACAGGATGGATCATATTTAGCCGAATTTCTCCTTGGCAAGGGTTACGAGATCCACGGTCTGATCCGCCGGGCCAGCACTTTCAATACTGACCGCATTGACCATCTCTACAAGGACTTTCACGACCCGGAGGCCAAGATCTACCTCCATTACGGCGACTTGGCCATCTCGGGGCAATTGACGGACCTCATAAACGACATCAAGCCTGACGAAATCTATCACCTTGGCGCCCAGAGCCATGTCCGGGTTAGTTTTGACATGCCCGAATATACGGGAGATGTTACCGGCCTCGGAACACTGCGTCTCCTCGAGGCCATCCGCAAGTCCGGTGTCAAGGCCCGTTTTTATCAGGCATCGTCGAGTGAAATGTTTGGAGCCGCTCTGCCGCCTCAAAGCGAGACTACCCTCTTTCAGCCCCAGAGCCCTTATGCTGCCGCCAAGGTTTATGCCTATTACATCGTAAAGAACTACCGCGAGGCATACGGGATCTTTGCCGCCAACGGCATCCTCTTCAATCACGAATCTCCCCGACGGGGAGAAACCTTTGTCACTCGGAAGATCACTCGGGCGGCGGCCCGGATCAAGCTCGGCCTTCAGGACAAGCTATTCCTGGGAAACCTTGAAGCCAAGCGGGACTGGGGTTTTGCCGGGGACTATGTGGAGGCTATGTGGATAATGCTCCAGCAGGACAAGCCCGACGATTATGTTATTGCGACGGGAGAGACCCACTCGGTAAGGGAATTTGCCCAGCAGGTCTTCCGGAAACTGGATCTGGACTATGGAAAATATGTAATTATCGACAAGCGTTATTTCCGTCCCACTGAGGTTGACGTCCTGCTGGGGGATCCCACAAAAGCAAGAAAACATCTTGGCTGGCAACCCCGGATCGGTTTTGAAGCGCTGATCGACATGATGGTCGCCGCCGACCTGGAAAGCGCCGAGAAGGAAAAAACCCTTTGCAACGCTGGGTACATAACGGGAAACCATCACATGCTATGAGGGAATCATGAAAAATAAGCGCATTACCATCACCGGCGGTAAGGGCTTTCTTGGTAAACACCTCATCAAGGCCTTCCGGAACCATGGTCATGAAAACATCGCCGTCGCTGATCTGCCCGATTACAATCTGATCGACTTGGGCGACGTCCGGCGTCTCTACGAAGAGACAAAACCGGATATCGTTGTCCATCTGGCTGCCAGAGTGGGTGGAATCGGCTTCAATCGAGAGAATCCCGGGTCGCTTTTCTATGATAACATCATGATGGGGGTCCAGCTCATCCATGAAGGTCATCTGCGCAAGATCGACAAATTCGTGGCCCTGGGAACAATCTGCGCTTACCCGAAGTTCACCCCCGTTCCATTTAGAGAAGATGACCTCTGGAACGGTTACCCCGAAGAGACCAATGCCCCTTATGGCCTGGCCAAAAAGATGATGCTCGTTCAATCCCAGGCTTATCGCCAGCAATACGGTTTCAATTCCATTTTTCTGCTGCCCGTTAACCTCTACGGTCCGGGGGACAACTTCGATCCCCGCTCCTCCCACGTAATCCCTGCCTTAATCAAGAAGTGCGTCGATGCAAGAATCCGTGGCGAAAAGGAAATTATCGTTTGGGGAAGCGGAAAGGCCACCCGGGAATTCTTTTATGTGGAGGATGCGGCGGAGGCCATCGTTCTGGCTACAGAAAGATACAACAAGTCCGAGCCGGTCAACATCGGCGCCGGCTTCGAAATATCCATTCGTGATCTTGCGGAACTGATTGTAGAGCTTACGGGCTTTCAGGGAAAAATATCCTGGGATTCTACCCAGCCGGACGGCCAGCCCCGGAGGATGCTCGATACCACCAAGGCCCTACAGGAAATCGGTTTCCGGGCCGCAACCGACTTCCGTGAAGGTCTGCGGAAGACCATCTCTTGGTACGAAGCCGAGGGTATCGAGAGAAGATGAGAGAGACCATTCCATGATTAGCAAATGCCAGGACGGTTGCAGAAAGACTATTGAAGATTCAATGCCATTTTTGTTGACTTCACTGACCGGCCGTGATAGAAGGCGCTGCGCCAATGGATAAGGAAGATAGGAAAGCATACGTTCAGATGGCCTATGCCAGCAGTATTGGCTTCGCCTTTGTCCTTTTGATCTTTGGGGGGCTCTTTGTCGGCAGTTGGCTGGACAAGAAGATGGGTACTTCCTTCTTCTTTACAGTCCTTTTTTTCATTATGGGCGTCTTCGGGGGCTTTAGGAATTTGTATGTCCTGATCAGCAGATCTATTCAGGACGATAAAACGATTATCAAGAGTGTAAAAAGTGAACCACACCGGAAAAGACCCGCTCCAGCGAAGGCTTGAAATCGTCAACTGGGTCATGCTTGGCATCTTCGTCCTTGTCAGCGCATTTCTGTTTTCTCCAAAATTTACCCTCGGCATCGTCCTTGGCGGCCTGATCAGCATCGTTAATTATCACTGGCTCTATCGGGATGTCAAAAATGTTTTCCAACACCTCAATGATCGGGCAAAGTCTCGGATCATGTTCAAATACTACATTCGCTTCGGAGTTACGGCCATTGCCCTGTTCTTTATCGTTTCCAGTCAGATCGTGGATGTGATCGGCCTTTTGATCGGCCTCTCCACGGTCATTATTAACATCGTTTTAACTGCCATCGTGGCATTAACAAAAAAATCTTGCGTTGAGGAGGTCAATTAGAAGATGCACACTCTGTCTTTCCTGCAATTAATCTTTCCCGGTATTCCCACGTACATTACCTATACCTGGTTTGTAATGGCCCTGCTCGCCCTCTTTTCAATCCTGGCAACACGCCGATTGGAACTTACACCGGGGGGCTTTCAGAACACTATGGAAGTTTTCGTCAGCGCGATCCATAAACTGCTGATCGATACCATGGGGACTCATGGGATGCGTTTCTTCCCCCTGATCGCCACCCTGGGGTTTTTCATTCTGACCTCGAACCTGGTCGGGTTGATTCCGGGGCTGGAATCTCCCACCGCCAACCTGAACACAACCGTCGCCATGGCCCTCGTCGTCTTCTTCCTGACCCACATTGTGGGCGTTCAGATTCAAGGCCTCAAGTATTTCAAGCAGTTTCTTGGCCCCATATGGTGGCTGACGCCCCTGATGCTGCCCATTGAAATCGTGAGCCATATCTCTCGTCCCGTCTCACTGTCCATGCGTCTTTTCGGAAACATCGAGGGCGGTCATATCGTCCTCTTCGTTCTGTTCATTCTGGTCCCCCTCTTGGTGCCGCTGCCCATCCTCGTCCTCAAGCTCCTGATTTCTTTCATTCAGACCCTGGTCTTCATGCTCCTTTCTATGATGTACATTGCCGGGGCGATGGAAGAGCACCACTAAGCTGAAGAACACTACTCCGCTTCACGCGGAAGAGGGGTTCCCGAAAAGGAACCCCTCTTTTTTTAATCATTATCACTGCTGCTAATCTTTACTATTCGATGGGTCTAAAATCCAACTGTTAAGGCTACGTAGGGTCCGCTGAACGTGGCATCCATGTAGTAGTCGTTCCTATCCAATTTTAACCATATATACTTGTAGCCGCCATGGATATCAACAAACGGGAAGGGGGTCACGGAAATATCCGCCAAGGCCTCAATGACAGAATTACCCGAATATCCCATCCCCGTTACCTGCGCACGCGCCTCTAAAATATTGGCAATCAGACCTATGTGGGCTCCTAAACCCACCATGGGGACCGGGGCGCTGAAGCTCTGCTTGACATCCTGTCCGGCAATTGCCGCTGCTTTCAGCTCCGTAGACCCGGAAACGTATTTCACCTGCAACATGGGCCCCACGGAAAAACCTGCGAGGATGTTTTCCATATTGATGATATCGTAAAGGTATTTTACATCCATCATATAAAAATCAAGATTGTAATTGACCGCCGTATTAGCGGTAAAATTTGTCCCACCATAATTAATCGCCGTAGTCAGAGTTGTATCGTTTGAATACTTCATTGGTGTATACATGGCACTCAGGTGATGCTTACCGACGCCGCCATAGATCTCGCCGGACCAGAAAGACTGGTTGCTGACACCCATGGTATTTTTTACATCAAATTCCGTGCCTTTCATGGATGCCGTATCGACCCGCTGAGTAGCAGAAAACGCAGGAAACCAGTAATACCCCCTGACTCCTAATTCCAAGGCCTGGGCAATATTTGACACCCCGATAACCACAAATAAAATAACTCCAAGCAGCAACAGGGAAAACTTTTTCTCATTCATCGATGTAACCTCCTCATTATGGATTTTGACAATTTCATCTTCCAACCCCGGCCTATTCACGCCTTGATTATGAATAAAGATGTCCTTTCTTGTCAAGGAGAAAGAACTTGCAGAACATCTTTTCTAAGGAAGGAAATTCACTTTGGTTTCGGATGATAATCTTTATGAATGGTTTTCCTTGCCATTAGGCCTTGAATTGCATTACAGGATAATAACAATCGATTCAAGCATGGATGCAAGGGAAAATGTAGATGGGGAAAGCTATTTTCAATGCGGCACTTAGCCTTATTTCCTTCCTGATAATATCAGGTGTCATCTACATACCCGGCAATGCACTGGCACACGAAGAAGCAGATCATACTGTAAAAAAAGCAAAGCAACCGGTCATTGTGATGATCCACGGCATGTTTGTCGGTCCCTGGTGCTGGGATCCATATCGGAACTATTTCGAACAGCGGGGATACCGCGTCATCACCCCGACCTTGAGATACCATGACCTGCCCCTGAGTTCTCCTCCGAATCCCGGGCTGATGGAAACAGGTATTCGCGACTATCTCACCGATGTGGAAAAGGAGGTACGCGCCCTGGATCAGAAGCCCATCATCATCGGTCATTCCATGGGCGGACTGATCGCCCAGCTTCTGGCAAGTAAAGGTCTGGCCAGGGCAACAATCCTGATTGCACCGGCAGTTCCCCGGGGTATCAACGCCATATCCTGGACAGGGACAAAGAGTTTCTGGATAAACCGGCAACGGTTCGGACATTGGCGCGAACCGCTTCGTCCTACTTTTGAAGGGGCCATCTATTCTTCCCTGCATCTGCTGCCCCCAGATAAACAGAAGACGGTATTCGAGAAATTTACCTACGAATCCCCCCGGGTGGCCTGGGAGATCAGCTTCTGGTACTTCGACAGGGCCAAGGCCACGTCCGTCGATGAATCAAAAGTTACCTGCCCGATCCTCACCATGGTGGGTGCCGAGGATCGCCTTATAACTCCCAGGATTGCGAGAAAGATTCATAATAAATATAAAGCTGTCTCCACCTATCGGGAATTCGATCGACATTCCCATTTTATTATCGCCGAACCGGGATGGGAGGAGGCTGCGAGTTCTATCGAGGACTGGCTCGCTGAGAATAAACAGAGAATTTAAAAATCATGGATGACGCTTCAATATCATGAATATTATCTGGGTTATTTTGATTGCCGTGAGCATTGTCGCCGCCTTCTGGACGGGCGGTCTTGAAGCGGTTACCAGAGCCATGTTTGACGGAGCCAAGGCAGCGGTTGAAATATCGCTTTTTCTGCTGGGAATAGTCTCGCTATGGCTCGGCATAACAAAAATTATCGAAGATTCAGGACTTATCTACAGGATTTCCCATACTTTCAGGCCGCTAATTACCAGGCTCTTTAGAACTGTTCCCCCAGACCACCCCGCAATCACCTCTATTACTCTTAATATGCTTGCCAACTTTTTCGGCCTTGGCAATGCCGCAACCCCCCTCGGGATCAAGGCCATGCAGGATCTTCAGACACTCAATGAAGATAAAGACTCCCTAACTTTTGAAATGATGCTCTTTATAGTTCTAAATACCGCAAGCGTCCAGTTGATTCCTTTTACAGTGGTAGGTATCCTTTCTGATTTTGGGTCTGCAAACCCCTCGGTCATTGTTTTTCCCACAATAATCTGCACCGTAATCTCTGCTATTATCGCAGTCTGCGTGCTCCTGATTTTCAGGATACTTATGAAATGAAGACCTTTTCCTTTATCTCCCAGCTAGCAATTCCTGCATTCATACTCTTTGCGGTACTCTACGGCGCCTTTAAAAAAGTGCGCGTCTATGATTCATTCGTGGGAGGTGCAAGAGACGGAATACAAATCATTTTTAAAATCTTTCCTTACCTGCTGGCTATTTTTGTTGCGGTCAAGGCCTTTCAGGCATCCGGGGCATTTGATCTTCTCAGGCAGGCTCTTTCCGGATCTTTCGCAGCTTGTGGCATCCCGCCTGAGGTTCTGTCTGTGGCTCTCATCAAGCCTCTTTCCGGAAGTGCATCAACGGCTATCTTTATCGATATTGTCAGGACCACAGGCCCGGACTCGCTTGCGAGCATGATCTCCGCGGTGATCATCGGAAGTGCGGAAACGACTTTTTTTGTTCTTGCCGTATATCTGGGCGCCGTGAATATCCGCAGAACAAAGTATCTGGTGCCTGTGTGCCTGATTGCCGACGGTGTGGGAATTATCATCGCCATTGCAGTTGTAAAATTGATGCTTAGATAAAAGAGAAAGGAGTCTAGTTATGGGATTTCGCTGTGGTATTATCGGCCTTCCCAACGTTGGAAAATCAACAATCTTCAATGCCCTTACAGCCGCAGGGGCCGAGGTGGCCAATTATCCATTCTGCACCATCGATCCTAATATTGGTATGGTTGCCGTTCCAGATCCACGCCTTGAAAAAATAGCCGCAATTCTTCACCCCCCGAAAAAGACATATACAACCATGGAATTCCTTGATATTGCGGGACTTGTTAAAGGAGCGAGCCGGGGCGAGGGACTGGGAAACAAGTTTCTCGGCCATATCCGGGAAGTGGATGCCGTGGTCCACATTGTCAGGTGCTTTGACAACCCCGATGTTGTCCATGTTGATGGAATAGTCGATCCCATCCGGGATATTGAGATCATCAATACGGAATTAATGCTTGCTGATCTGGAAACTATTGAAAAGCGTCTATCTGTTATTGATAAGAAGACCAAGGCCGGCGATAAATCTGCGGCTCATGACATGGATTCGATGCGTATTCTTCAGGACGCCCTGGGAAGGGGGATTCCTTGCCGTAATTTTTCTCTTGAGGACGAAAAATCGGCGGCCTTGAAAGATCTTCACTTATTGACCGCCAAGAAGGTTCTTTATGTGGCCAATGTCAGCGAGGCGGTTCTTAAAGGTGACCAGGGCTATATAAAAGAGGTTAAAGAAATTGCCGAAAAAGAAGGATCATCCGTCATTACAATCTGCGGAGATCTCGAAGCGGAAATAGCAGAATTGGCGACGGATGAACGGACAGCTTTCCTGGCTGATCTTGGCCTTCAGGAATCGGGTTTGGAGCAACTTATCAGGGAAGGCTACAAACTTCTCGGGTTAATTACTTTTTACACCACCGTCGGGCCGGAATTGCGCGCCTGGACAATTCCTAAGGGAACACGCGCACCGATGGCAGCGGGCAAGATTCACACCGACATGGAAAGGGGATTTATCAGGGCTGAAATCCTGCATTATGCCGACTTCCTTGCCGTAGACAGCATTGCCCATGCCAGGGAGAGAGGGTTGATCCGTTCGGAGGGGAAGGATTATCAACTCAGGGATGGTGATATTGTGCTCTTCAGATTTAATGTATAAAAAAAGGCGGATGGAAAAGGAGGGACTTAAACCATCCGCCTGTATATAAACTGAAAGGGATTCTAAATGTTCCCTCTCAGATCGCCCACTAAGGGGGGTCGGCGGGTGGAAAGGAGGGACCAAAACCACCCACCGACATTAAAAAAACTCTTATCGCAGGACTACTCAGGTAGAAAGAAGGTACTGCTTTGGTCTTCTATCACCTCTTGGGTTTTTTTATCACCTGTTTCATCCATGGTTAACTTTTGATCAACTTTGCCGCTATCTACAGAAAGAAAAAAATCGTGCACCTTTTGCATGTCAAGCCGGAAATCTTCAACCCCTTCTTTTCCACCTGAGTCCTGCCGTGAATTATTTCTCTCCTCCTCGCTCATCTTGGGAATCTATGCTTCATTTTTGCTATTATGAAATGCAAATTCGATGCCATAGCAAGAAATGCAAATTCGGAAAATTGTTCAAAAAGATAAGTAATATGCTATAGAGTACTTTTTATATCTATATACCCCACATAAATGTATTTTGATCCCGAATTTCCCAAAATTATACAAGATGATTTTCAGATTGAACGGAAAGCCTCGGGAGGTTAACGTGCGAGTATCGAACATCTGGTATTGATGGAACAGCGGGAGTTACTTACTACCGGCCTTCAGCACAGTGTGCATATTTCGCACGGTCCGTGCAATATACGCACACCGGACGGCTTCAAGGCAGCTTTTGATTCAGGTTATCAAATTTCTTCTGTTCCCTGATGAATTTGTATCTGGAAATACCTAACTGTTTTGCAGCCTCTGACTTGTTTCCACCCGATTTGATAAGGGCGTTTTTCAATATTTTTGATTTGACATCTTTGACGATCTTGTCTGTCACTACATCATAATTGATCCCATCCAACGGTAACTGCTGAAGAAACGGTTCAATTTTAATATCAACGCCTTTCTGGTCCAGAGACTTTAACTCAGAGGGCATATTATCAGGGTTGATAACTGTTCCCAAACTCTTTAGAATCATGATTCTCTCGATGATATTTTTTAATTCTCTGACGTTTCCCGGCCATGGATAAGCCTGGAGGATCGCTTCCGCATCTATGCTGAATCCCTTGACACGTTTGCTGAATTTCTTGTTGAATTCCTGGACGAAGTAACGGGCCAGCATAATTATATCATCTGCCCGTTCCCGCAGGGGAGGAATCAAGACAGGAACGACACTGATACGATAATACAGGTCTTCGCGGAAAGTTCCCTTGGCCACCATATCGCTGAGATCACGATTGGTTGAGAATACAAAGCGAACGTCGTTGGGAATATTTTCATTCCCCCCCAAGCGCCGGATATGTCCGTCCTCAATCATCCGCAGAAATTTTGCCTGAAGCTGGATTGGCATTTCCCCTATCTCATCGAGCAAAATTGTTCCCCCGTTGCAATATTCGAGGAGCCCGATTTTTCTCTTTCTGGCATCGGTAAAGGCCCCGGCCTCATAGCCGAAAAGTTCGCTCTCCAGGAGCGTGGGGGGTATGGCCGCACAGTTGACGTCAACGAACGGTTTCAGGCTCCGGTGCGAATGCCGGTGAATGGCTCTGGCAATGAGCTCCTTGCCGGTTCCGCTTTCGCCCTGGATGATAATATTCGTATCATGACCAGCCACATCGGCAATGACATGAAAGATATCAATCATTTTTTGTGATTTACCAAGGATATCGTGGAACCCCATGATCTGATCTTCCCGTTCCTTGAGTTTCTCAACCTCCGTCTTCAAACTTTCCGCTTCGCGGGAGAGCAGCGAATGCATAATGGCGTTATCATAAGAAGTAGCGGCATTTTTGACCAGGACATCAAGAATGTTGATCTGATCAGAGGTATAGCCGCCCTTTTGCTTTGCAAGGTAGAGGGCGCCGGCAAATTTATTCTTGATTTGGAAAGGAATGGCAATTTCTGATGGGAATCCCGCAAACATAACCCGGTTATTTTCTTCACCGGAAGTCTGCCTCACAACAATCGTGTCGCCTTCAATCGCCTCTTTGATAATGCTCTCGCCGATCTTTTCATCACATTCCTCCTTGCCTTCAATGAAGATGTGCTCGCCATCATTAACAAGACATCTATTTCTTTCAATATCCCAAACATAACCCATGACGCGCTCGGCGCAGGCAATTTTCAGAGCACTGTTAAATACAATTTCAAGGATGCGATTATCAAGAGAATAACTCCGATTGAGCCCCGAAACGGCTTCCTGGAGAGCCATCAACTGACGGATTTTCTCGGCATTAACCTCCAGAAGCCTCGCATTGTGAATGATGACGCTCACCTGGTTGGAAAAGCTAAGGAAGAGATCTATTTCCTCGGCAAAAAAATGTATCTCCTCCCTGCGCCACGCGGCAAGAATACCGATAACATGATCTCCGATCTTCAGGGGCGCACAGACGATGGAGCCACGATCAACAATTTTCGTAAGCATCCTGTCGATATCGGTAATTATGGGATCTGTCGAGGCGTCTCGAATCGTGATCAGCTCACCAGATCGCGCCACTTTCGTGGCCAGGCATTCATGCTCTTTTATGTTTAATGGTGTTTTGAAGGCCATTATGGCTTCTTCCGAGGTGTAATTCTTTACTACTTTCGCCACCAGGTACTGCTGTGATTCATCAAAGAGACGAATAATCCCCCGGTCAAAACCGATGGCGTCAATGAGTTCATCGAGTATTTTCGCAAGTATCTCATCCTGATTGGCCTGAACAGTGAGCAGATTACTGATCCTGAAAATGCTTTTCAGGAGCTTGTCCTTATCCAGGAGAGGACCTGGCACCCAGTCTGAAAGTTCTATAATTCCGTCGGTTACGGAAAATATGGGCATGAATTCTGTTATCGCCATAGGCCTTTACGATTATACTTCCTTCAAAATGATACTGAGTGCAGTCGTCAGTTTTACTGTTTCCTCATCTGATTTCCTCAGGCGGGTACTTACAATTCTTGCCAGATTCAGCAGGATCCTGTATCCTAGGGCACAATCGCTCTCCGCCAGATTCAGGAAATCATCCTTCCGAATTTCGTAAAGAGTACAGTCCGTAACAGCCTTGATTGTCGCTGTCCGCCTCTGGGCTTCGAGAAGGGCAATCTCTCCAAATACCGCATGGTCGCTGGCGTCTAGCCGGGTAAACACCTTATTATTCGCGGTTTCCTGTTCATCATCGAAATCACCGAGGATCAGACTCTTCACCACCTCGACCGTTCCCTCCATCATGATATACATAGTATCGCCAATATCGCCTTCTTTCATGATGATGGCCCCGGCAGGAAAGGATACACGACGGGCAATATTAATTATTTCCCTGATCTGATCAGCTGATAGGTCCCTGAAGATTTCCGGTTCTTTTAATAAAGTCGCTTCATCCTGCATGGATTCGCCTCTGTATAATTAGAAATCGGTCTATAATTCCGGCACGGATCTGGAGAGGACAACCGCCAGGTCGTCAGCTGCAATCATATAATCATCATCAGGATTAATGTTGATCTTGACGGCATCCTTGAATTCCTTCTTTGATTCACGGATCTTTTCCCTGATGAAGGTATCAATCATCGAGGTATTATCGGAAAGAATATCCTCTAATTTGATCGCCTTTTTTTCCTTCATGATCCCGATTAGGATAGCATGATCCTTCTCACGATAATAGGAAGATAATTCTTTAAATGGTTTGTTGACAAACATGCTCGGAATGTTTGTCCGCCAGAGCTTGTTCTTGTCTCCAAGTGATACGATACTGGATATCACTCTGGGAAGTCCCGGAGAATTAATGGCACTGGCCAGTAATGAGCCGACATGTTCGCCCCGGACAACAATCTCATCCACATTGGCTCTCTTGAGATGGGGGCGACTTTCTCCATCCAGGAGTTCGGCGATTGTCTTGACATGAGGAGCAAGTGATTTTACGGTCAAGGCAGCTAGAGCGGTCCTTTCATCACTGCGCTCGCGGAGATGCCCGCCTGACTGATCCGCCATGATCAGAACAAACGTGGCCTGAGAAACATTGGCCCGAAGCAAGACCTCCTCATGTACGTAATCACCCCGCAGAAATTTCAGGTTGTAGCGGCTGTATTTCGGACGAAGGCTCTCGATCTCGTCAATGGTCAATTGGTTGATCAACACAATGGCCTTCTCCCTCATGCTGCCATAGGTCGTAAGGCCCTGAATGACATCATCCGTATACTTGTTCCATCCGCAGATAATTATATGTCCCTTAGCTTTGATGGTCTCCAATCCCCTGCCCTCCTTCATTCTTCTTTCTACAAAGGTCGACGCAATGGTTGCGGTAACTAGCGACATCAGTCCTACTCCTGTGAAAATGAGAAAGATCCCCACCATTCTCCCACCCGTGGTGACGGGGTACTTATCTCCATAACCGACCGTCCCCATGGTCACAATGGCCCACCAGATACCATCCCAAACGGTGTTGATATTGGAGCCCGACTCGACGTTTTCGAAATAATGAACCGCTAGGGCGCTCATAAAGAGAATCGCCAGGGTAATCGCCGCTACTTGAACAATGGTTTTTCTGTAGATACCGGAGAGGATCTTAATGAATTGCTGAATAGACCTCATCCGACCCATAGTTATGCCTTGTCATAGACGAGAAAATGCATGGAGAAGATTGCCCGCCCCTGGGTTGCCGAGCGAAGATCCGTCGAATAGCCAAAGAGGGCCTTAAGAGGTACCTTCGCCTGGATTTCACTGACGGGCCCCTTTGGGCTTATGGACTGGACCTCCCCGCGCCGGGCGTTGATGTCACCGATAACATCTCCCATAAATTCACTGGGCGTTATAATATCCACCACCATAATCGGTTCCAGCAATAGTGGGTCCCCATGGGAACAACCATCCCGGAAGGCGGTAGAAGCGGCAATTTTATATCCCAGGGTAGATGATTCTCCATCTTTGAAGGACCCGCCCTTGACAATGACCTCCACATCCACCACGGGATAGCCGGAAAGGACGCCGCTCATGATGGCCTCCTGGACGCCTTCCGCAATGGCCGCATGAAATTCCTCCGGGATCATCCCCGCAGCTACGTTCAGCACATAAGCGTTCCCCGTTCCCCGTTCCCTGGGTCGTAATTGCAGCAAGACATGGCCAAAATGTCTTCGCTCCCCGAGCTCCCTCTCGAAACGCCCTTCCACCTCCACAGGCGATTGAATGGTCTCCCGATAAACCACCCGGGGCTTGCCCACGTTGACATGGGCATTGAATTCTCTTTGTAGACGGTCGATCACAATCTCCAGATGGAGTTCCCCCATTCCGGATAATACAGTTTGTGCGGTCTCATCATCATATTTCAAACGCAAGGTAGGATCTTCTTCCATCAGCTTGACGAGGGCGAGGGAGACCCGTTCCTGATCGGCCGGAGTTTTGGCCTCGATAGCCTGACTGATCACGGATTCATAAAAATCCATAGTTTCCAGGAGAATTGGCTGAGTCTCATCACAGATAGTATCCCCTGTCTTGCCTTCTTTTAAACCCATAACGGCAATTATATCGCCTGCCTGGGCCTGATCCAGCCTCTCACGTTTGTTGGCATGCATCTTCAGTATCCGGGATGCCTTTTCCTTCTTGCCCTTCGAGACATTGTAGAGATCATCCCCGGCCTTTATCTGTCCTGAATAGATCCGCAGGTAAGACAGCTTCCTGCCCTCATCCTGCATTATTTTGAATATAAGGGCCGCGAGGGGCCCCCGGGGATTGCTGGTTCTTTCTTCTTCCATCCTGGTAATGGGATTTATCCCTTTGATCGGTGGAACATCTTCCGGGGACGGCAAAAAGGAGATTACCCCATCCAGAACCGGCTGGATGCCTTTGTTTTTCAGGGCAGACCCGCACATCACCGGAACCACCTGCAGGGAAAGGGTGGCCTTCCGAATCGCTTCGGTTAGTTCATCCTCCGTTATATCTATGCCCCCCAGATACTTTTCGGCAATATTATCGTCCAGATCGGCAATGGTTTCTATCAACTTGTCTCTGTACTCACGTACTTTGGGCTGTATATCCTGTGGTACGTCAGAGAAGGAATAAGCAGCCCCCAGCGAGGTATTGTCCCAAGTAATGACCCTGTTCCAGATCAAATCAATAGCGCCCTGGAACTGATCTTCTTCACCCAGGGGTATCTGAACAGGCAGAGGCGTGGAATTGAATCTTCGGCGCATCATATCGATGGTTCCAAAGTAATTAGCTCCAACTCTGTCCATTTTATTAATAAAGGCTATTTTGGGGACGCCATATTTGTCCGCTTGATGCCAGACCGTCTCCGACTGCGGCTCGACCCCGCCAACAGCGCAGAAAACCACCACGGCCCCGTCAAGCACCCGCAGGCATCTTTCGACTTCAATTGTAAAATCTACATGACCGGGAGTGTCAATGATGTGAATATCGTGATCTTGCCAATTGCAGGCAGTAACAGCCGAGGTGATCGTGATTCCCCGCTCCTGCTCCTGAGGCATCCAATCCATAACCGCTTCCCCATCGTGCACCTCGCCCATTTTATGAGACCTGCCGGTATAATATAAGATCCTTTCCGTAACGGTCGTCTTACCGGCGTCAATATGAGCGACAATGCCGATATTTCTGATTCTGGCCAGCTTGGATTTGGGAGGCATAACTCTGTATCCTACTTCTCTTTTACCGCTTGAACGATCAATTCCTTGTTGGCGCCAAAGGCCTGCCTGGTATCTATATGTCCCTTGATGGATTCTATTTCTTTGCCGGCAACCATTATTTTAACCTTTTTTATGGTGGGTATATTTGCCGTCAGAGTATTGGTGAGGGAGTATATGGTCGCCATCTCGCTGGCGCTGCCGCCGGGATGATTTTTCATGAGATTTTTATTGAAACTTACATAGGCTGTCCCGTCGTCGATCTTGACATTAGTCACCTCCACCTTTTCTGGGAAGGTATTGACGAAACCCGTCCTCGATCCGTCCAAAAGCACTTTCACCAGCTCCCTAGCCTGGTCGGAAGGCTTCTCCTCTTTGGAAACATACCTTTTTTCCGGGACAAGGAAACGCTCATTTGCATCGGAAAAATAAACTGTGACTTCTTGCTTGTCCTTCTTTTTAGCGACTTTACCCTGACCGTCTACGGGTGGATAAACATAATCAAACAGGGTCAGGAAAAAAAATACCAAGAACCCTACCAAGGCAGTAATGACAAGAAAAAGAACCGACTTCTTCATCTTTCTCTTTTGCTGCTTGGTCTTGACCGTAGCTGTCCTGCGCTGCTTCTTTGAGGCCATGTAGATCTCCCTTTTTAAAAAGATCGGTGAGGGTAGGTCATTTTGCTATTGCTGTCAAGGAAAGATGGATGCGTAAAATGATACTAGAACGGCCCATCAACTCAGATATTGATCAATTTCAGGGCCTGCTTAGCCTTGAGACCGATATCTGAGACGGGGGCAAGCTTGACAACCATTTCATAGGCCCGTCTCGCTTCCAACATTCTCTTCTGCTTGGAATAGCACTCACCCAGCCAAAAATAAGATTCAACAAGATTGGGGACTAACTCCGTTGATTTTTTGAAATGACCAATAGCACCGTCGATGTCAGCTTGGGCGTACTTTGCCTTTCCCATTTCCTTCTCGATCAGGGGAAGAAGTTCACGCGTGGTATCCTTGAGCTCGGCTTCCTGATACTTTGTCAAGGCCCGCTGGTAGTCGCCTTTACTGTAATACGCCCGGCCCATATTGTACAGGGACATCTCGGGTGTCTCATAGAGGATATCGGCCAGGGCACTGTTAAAGGCAGTTATCGCCTTGTCATACTGCCCACGGTTATAATAAAGTGTTCCGAGAAAGTTATAGGCACTTGAGTAATCAGGCTTGAGCCTGACGGCTGTTTCGCATTCATCGATAGCTTTTTCGCTGTAGCCCTTTCCGAAATAGGCGACGGCAAGATAATAATGGATCTTGGGGTTTTCCGGCGTATATTTTTCCGCTTCCAGGAGTTCCTTGAGGGCCGCGTTGTAATCTCCCCCCTCCACATAGGCCTTACCGATATTCAAATGGTTTTCCGCAAGCTCCCTTCGCTTTTGCGTCCCCGCACAAGACAAGAGGCTCGCAACCATGCATAGTACGAGACAAACAGCCGCACACGCAAACCATGTCCCATGCTGACCGCGATCATATCCCCATGTCTCTTTAGGCTTCTTTGTTGTTTTTGCCATTGATCCACCAGTCTCCTTTGTCTTTGAACCACCAGGCAGAAGAATCTGTCTTCAAAATGCTCTCGGCGAGTTTCTTTGCGTCCTCCGTACAGAGTCGCTTCACGGCGAAGGAAATCCATTCCTGACTGTATTTGTTCCCCAAATCGCCATATTCTTTCAATTGTATGATCAGCGCCAACTGATCGGCGTCATGGGCAATACGCGCCTCCCTGGTTTTTTTTTCATTGAATTCAAAAATAGCCGACGCAATATCGCCGCCAAAAAAAAGTGTTTCCGTCAGTTCCTCAACAGCCTTTTTCTCGTTGACGGCGACATACTTCTTATTGACGTAATTCATGTCCCCCGTTCTCGCTTCCGGCAGATCATGGACGAGACAAATCTTGAGCACCCGATGTTCATCGGCTTGACGATCAAGCTGACAAAGGGTGTAACCGATATAAATTGTTCTCAGAATGTGCTCAGCCACCGACTCGCAACCGGAACCGAGAAACTGATATCCCGAACGGGGGGTCTTTTGCAGCATACCTACTTCGAAGAGAAAATTCGCAATATCTTTCATAATTGCGAACGGAATAATGATTCTTTAATCATTCTGAGTCCTTTTTATATTCATGATCCGGTTGTTCATCATATCCGACACTTTTTTAATCTGGGTCTGGAGAGCCCCGACGCCTTCCGGTTTCATTATCAGAACCTTGGCTAACTGTTCGCGCCAGTGCTCAACGACGCTGATCTCATGTTCCCGCAATTTTTTATCGAACCTGTTTTGCATCTCCTTAATAAATGCCTCCTGCCCCTTGTCCCCCATCTTTTCTCTCCTCACACAATTTCATTCTTCCAATTACGAACATAGCCTTATATCAATTCCCACCTTCCTTGCAACCTCGATTTTTCTGAGAAAACACCTTGACACTCTGCCTGCATTCATATATATAGCCTTCCGCGTTTCGGCTAATTTTCTTCAGAATATCGCTTCTTGATTATTCCTGAGATGACACGCAGGTCGTAACCAATGTGCGGGATGAACTCACCTTGCCAGGGATCTGTCTAAGCGGCACCCGGCAATCTGAGCTTGCTCGTGTCAGGTTATATAAATTCTTTATAAAAGGGAGGTAGTGTTATGGCGTTAGATTTCACATTTACAGATGAGCAAAGGATGCTCGAGGACTCAGTTTACAAATGGGCGATCAATTGGCTAGAACCCCAGATGGAACACATGTATGAGATCGATGAAATGCCTAAGGATCTGTTCAAGCAGACGGGCGAGCTCGGCATCAACGGTATCGTTTTTGACGAGAAATACGGCGGCGCCGGTCTGGGTTACGTAGAAACCCTGCTGGCATACGAAACCATCGCCCGGGTCAGCAACGCCCTTTCGATGACCGTAGGCGCGAGCCAGACCCTGTGCTTCGACAATTTCCGCAGAAACGCAACGGAAGAGCAGAGAGCATACGTTCTTCCCAAAGCCGTTACGGGCGAGTGGATCGGCTGCCTCGGCATCACCGAACCCAACGCCGGTTCCGATGCCATGAGCATGGCAACGAAAGCGGAAAAGAAGGGCGACAAGTACATCATCAACGGCAGCAAGATTTTCATCACCAACGGTCCCGTGGCCCAGTTCATGGTGTTCTACGCTAAGACTGATCCCGCAGCCGGTCCCAAGGGAATTTCCACTTTCTTCTTCGAAGTTGACAAGGTCAAAGGCGTTAAATTCGAGAAGATCAAGAAGTGGGGCATGAGAACCTCCCCCACGGCCCTCGTAACCTTTGAAGACATGGAAATCCCCGCAGAGAACCTCATCGGCGGCCTGAACAAGGGCGTCGCCGTTCTCACCAGCGGTCTGTGCACCGAGAGAATCACCCTGTCCGGCTGCACCCTCGGCGGCCAGAGAAGCTGCCTGGAACTCTCCCTGAAGTATGCAAAGGAAAGAGTACAGTTCGGCAAACCCATCGCCTCCTTCCAGACCATCCAGGAGAAACTGGCGAACATGTACTGCGGTTACAAAGCAGGCAAGTTCCTCGCTTACAGCGCTGCCGCGTATTGCGACACCCTGACGAACAAGTCCGGTGGCAAGGGAACCGACCTTGACCGTATGGCCGCCGCCGCCCTGCTGTTCAACGGCGAGATGGGCACCAAGATTGGTCTTGACGCCATTCAGATCTTCGGCGGTTACGGGTATTGCACCGAATACGCGATCTCCCGTCACTTCTTGGATCAGAAGCTTTGGGAAATCGGCGCCGGCACCTCGGAAATTCGCCGCATGATCATCGCCCGCGAGCTCATGAGAGACGACTTCAAGAGTGGTTTGTAAGATTTAAGCTGTTTGATTTAATAACGAACTAAAGAAAATGCCATGGCTGATCCCGGCCATGGCATTTTTTTGGTCATTTGACAATCTTCCGAAAATCAGGTATCGAGACCAGGCACAGGACAGGTAACATGAGGAGCATTTATATGTCTTATCGCTTACGGTTAATTACGATCTTCCTTGTCGGCGTGTTTCTTGCCGGTGCATCAGTATGGGCCAAAGAGGATACGGCATACCTGACTTTCCAGAAGTCCGCTCCATCCAAACCGGCAACCACGGTCTACACGGTCAAGAAGGGTGAGTGGCTGCTTGATATTGGACGCCGGGTGACGGGGGAGACAAAGCATGTCTATTCAATCATTCGTAAGTATAATCCTGGCATCAAGGATCTAAACCGTATTTATCCGGGGCAAAAGATATTTTTGCCCACCAAGGTAAAGACGACCGTTTCCTCAACAGACACCTCTCCCGTAAGCGCCCCGGTTCCCCCTATTCAGCAGGCGGGCGTTTTGAAAGATGACCTAGCCTACCCGTCCCAGATCAAATGGAATCTGGTAAGACACGTCCTCGAGCAAATTGGCGCCACTGTTACATCCCAAGGCAAATATTATCTTCCCCTGCGAGATATGGGGCAGATAACCATCGACTGCGGGAAAATCCCCATGGTCGAATTTGCGGACAAGGGAATTGTCTTTGTTGATTTTCGCAACCAAATACCCGAGAATCTCCGGCAACTGGTCCGTCGCACCTGGAGGCACTACGCTATCATCAAGGTGAATCCTCAATCGGAAGCCCCCATCCTTTTGGAAAAGATCATTCAGGCGTCAAACACCCATGCCATGATTCGACAGGAACAACCCTTAAAAATTGGATCCCAACCGGTCCTGCAGATTCCTGCCTCCTGGACAATAACTCGTAAATCATCCATAGTGGCAAATCCCCCACATTCCATAGCTCTTTGGACCAGACCGGAAGGGACGAATGGTCTCCCTGAACCCCTCAAATCCTATGCCGAGACAAAGGGATGGAAAATCCTCGAATTGGACCAGGACAGAATCGTCAAACCTGCGCCTGACGATCCCATTCCGGCAAGGCCGGTCTCAAAACTAGCGTCAACATCATTGATCGACTTGGCAGATGATTGCTTCCGGAGACTGGGGTTACAGACACAAAAGAAAGCAGAGTTAAAGATCTTTGACTCTGCCCGCGACGGTTTTGATCTGAGAGTCGAGGCCGATCTGGTGGTCAGCAGAGGAGAGCGAAAGCTCATCTTCATGTCAAAAAAACTGCCCGATCAATTCTTGAGCATGCTCAGAAACAACGGGATGGAAGTCATCCTCGCCATGGAGGGAGAAACAAAAAGCTCTCTTCTGGAAAAGTCATTCAAGGCCCTGAACATCCCCTGCGAGCTCAACACCTTTTCCCTTCCTGTTTCAGAAAAAACGGAAACGGCAGATACATACATCATTTTCCCGGCCCTGAAAATATCCATTGATAAGAGCAAAATTATGTTTTTAATCGATTTTGACCTGGATGAACGGATGAATGGTTTTCTTTCCGAAAAAATGGGCCTACTGGTTATAAAATATTGACAACCAAGGCTATATCACTATTTTCCGGCGGCCTTGACAGCATTCTCGCAGTGAAAGTCATCCAGGATCAAGGCATCTCCGTGCAGGGAGTAACCTTCGAAACCCCCTTTTTTAACGCCCGCAAGGCACGAGAAACGGCCAGACATATCCAGTTGCCCCTCCTTGTTGTCGATATAACAGACAGTCATCTTGCCATGCTTAAGGCCCCAAGATACGGATACGGCAAAAACATGAATCCCTGTATCGATTGCCACACCCTTATGCTTAGCGGAGCGGGAAAAATCATGGAGGATACAGGGGCTGACTTTCTGTTTACAGGAGAAGTTCTGGGGCAGCGGCCCATGTCTCAGACCAGACAATCCCTGTACATCGTGGCAAAAAATTCCGGGTACGCAGACTACATTATCAGGCCGCTCAGCGCCCAGCTTCTTGCCGAGACCCGACCTGAACAGGAGGGCAAGGTCAACCGGCAGCAACTGCTGGCGCTTCAGGGCCGAGGCAGGAAAGTGCAGATGGCAATGGCGATAACTTACGGAGTCCATTATTACCCTCCTCCGGCGGGCGGATGTCTCTTGACGGATCCCATGTTTTCCAGGCGCCTGAAAGATCTCTTTTCCCGTGATCCCAATCATGCCATACGGGACGTAGAACTGCTCAAGTATGGTCGGCATTTCCGGAGCGGTGAATCCGTCAAGATTATTGTGGGAAGAAATCAAAAAGATAATGAAGCCCTGCAGAAATTGATCAGGGACGGCGATACGGTCATGAGTATGAACCAGTTACCCGGGCCGCTTGTCATGATACCTGGCGGCGGCAACGAGGAAGTTGTCAAAAATGCTGCCCGCCTTTGCGTTCTTTACAGTGACGCTCCGGAAAATGAAGAGGGGATAGTTAATATAACCAGGACCGGGCAATCTCATCTTGCCTCATTTTCACCGGCAAATAGAAGCGATGCCGCTGAATGGATTATTTAATAAGGGATAACCATGTTACCTCTTGAAGGGATGCAAGTACTCGATCTTTCACAGATGTTGCCCGGGGGGCTCTGTACTCAGATTTTAGCCGATTTGGGGGCGGAGGTAATCAAGATAGAAAATCCCCGGGGGGGAGATGGCTTTCGCAGCGTCCCACCTCTGATTGGCGCCAATGGTAGTTTCTTCCATATTCTGAACCGTAACAAAAAAAGTATAACCCTGAATATCAAGAAGCCTGAAGGGAGAGAGATTTTCCTAAGAATGGCTGCCCGTGCCGACGTCATTATCGAGAATGCCCGTCCGGGGGCCATGAAAAAACTGTGTTTAGCTTATGAAGACATACAGAGTCTCAATCCCAAAATGATCTATTGCTCATTGACCGGTTTCGGGCAGACAGGACCATATTGCGAACGTCCTGCCCACGACATCAACATCCTTGCCATCTCGGGCATTCTGGACCTTTTGGGCGAAAAGGGAAGACCTCCCATCGTCCCGGCCATTATGATTTCAGGCGCCGGGGGTGGAGGAATCAATGCGGCCCTTGGCATTATGTCTGCCCTGCTGCGTCGGGAAAGGACAGGTAAGGGGCAGTATCTCGATGTCTCCATCCTCGACGGATTAAGTCCCTTTCTTGCCCTGATGATGTCGGAATATCTTGCCCGCAAAGAGGCCCCCGTCCGTGGGGAGTCGCGGCTTGGCGGAGGACACGCCTGCTACAACATCTACGAGACAATTGACGGAAAATTCCTCGCTATCGGTTGTCTGGAGAAGAAATTCTGGGAGGAACTGTGCCGATGTTTGAAGAGAGAAGATCTCATCGAAGATCTGATGGCCCCGCTCCCGCGGCAAACGGAGATTATCCAGGAACTCAAAGTCATCTTTTTGCAGAAAACCCGGGATGAATGGATGATGCTCCTGGGTCAATACGATATCTGCTTCTCTCCCGTAAACTCCCTCGCCAAAGCCATGGAAGACCCGCAGATTCGGCATCGGGGCCTGTGGTTTCAAACCATTCATCCCGCCGACGGCGACATTCCCCAGCAGGCCTTCCCAATTAAGTTTTCTCAGGATCAACCGGAATTGCGAATCCCGCCGCCGCTCCTGGGGGAACATACACAGGTAATTCTGAAAACCATGGGCTACGATGAGTCAACTATAGAGAATTTGAGAACCAACGGAGTTGTTTGATTAATAATCAAGCAGATAAATCCGTTTTATCTATTTGTTGGGGATTCATTTCCCGGCGGGCATAATCGAGATAAACCTTTTCATCCATAAATAACTTAAAAAGGTCCGCATCAATATGTCGCGCCTTAACCATGCCGCTGAGAATGGAAATAGCCTCTGAAATGGTATTGGCCCGCTTGTAAGGCCGATCCTTTGCAGTAAGGGCTTCAAATATATCAGCCAGGGCCAGAATTCTCGCCTGCAGGGAAATTTCATCTTCCTTTAAACCCAATGGATAACCGGAGCCATTGAGCTTCTCATGATGACAGGCTGCATAGTCGGGCACGTTTTTCAGTTTTTTAGAAAAAGGGAGTTGCGAGAGGAGCTTGTATGTGACCGCAGCGTGATTGTTGATGATATCTCGCTCCTGATCCGTGAGAGTTCCCCGCTGGACACTTAGATTATTAAGCTCATTTTCTGTCAGCAAAGGTTCTGTTCGACCACCGCATACCAATGTCCTTGCCCCGATTTCCCGCAAGCGGGCAAGACCTTCTCGTCCCAAAGGTATTGCCCCGGTGTTCACATCAGCAATAAATTTCATGTCTTCCCGAAGTCGATCGGCAAAGTCCTCTTCGCTGTTTTGCGAAGTATTGACCTCCTGATCGGCTTCTGATGATTTTCTCAGGGAGATACGCTCATGATCCCTCATGATGATCTCTCCCCTTGCTCTTACCAGTTCCATACGATCGAAAATAGTTTCCAGCTTTGTTGCCTTATCGACAACGTATTCGGGCGTGGTAATCTTTCCCAGATCATGAAGCCAGGCGGCAAAACGGAGTTCCTTCATCTGATCATCATTGAATTGCACCTGGGAAAAAGGTCCTTCATCGGCCTTATTGATTTTCTCCGCAATGGCCATCGTGATATCGGCCACCCGTCGTATGTGACCACCCGTATAAGGTGATTTCTCGTCAACAGCCAAGGCGATAGTTTTCACAAAAGCATCCAGGAGGTTTTCCAGGTCCTGGATCAGCCGGTTTTGAGAAAGGGCCACCGCCGCCTGGGAAGCAAAAGATTCAGTAATCATCTGGCTCTCCCGGGAAAATGCTATTACCTCATTCGTCCCTTCATCTATGGCATTCAAGAGCTGCAGGACGCCGATTATTTCTTGCTCATGATTTCTCATCGGGACAACGAGCATGGATTTGGAACGGTAACCGGTTCGGGCGTCGAATTGTTTGGTCCCTTCGAAATTGAACCCAACTGCATTATAAACATCGGGGATACTGACGACTTCACCTGTTAGTGCTGCGTAGGCAGACACATTGGCAAGATTACGGTTATTTTGCCCATCTTTCAGTCTGACGGGCGGCCAATTGATTTTTTCTCCCGTACCACCCATCCGGACACCCAGGGATTTGTTCTGTATAATGGCGAAATCGAGGTATTGGCCATCATCAGATGCGATATACAGGGTTCCCCCATCGGCAGAGGTGAGGTTGCGAGCTTCATCAATGATGAGTTCAAGAAGCCTCGTTAAATCTCTTTCCGCAGACAGGGCAACGCCAATCTTGGTCAGACGTTCTATTAAATGGAGGGTGTACTGAGTTGACTCTCTCTTCATGAGACCAGCCTATATCATCTGATCAAGACACAGGAAAGTCTTTTTTCGAGCTGGGACTTGATATCATTGATCTCCTCGTTCCCAAAAGATTTCTCTTTCTTTACATGACGGGGACAAATTCAGGCGCCGAATTTGTCCAGACGTTTAGCATGGGCAAGGGCCTGGCCCATAAGATACATCATCGGCATTCGCCCCAGACCACCGCGAATACAGTCTCTTTCAGCGAAATAAGTGGCCATGTCCGGCCGGCAAGTAGACGCTGATATGATGACAGGCACAGGGTGCCAGGAATGGGACGCCATGACCGCCGGGGTGGAATGGTCTCCCGTTACGACCAGGACATCGGGTTTCAGATCCGTAATCTGCGGCAGCAGGGCGTCCAGCTCTTCGATGACCGCTACCTTGCCGTCGAAATTGCCGTCCTCACCACGGGAATCGGTGGCTTTAACGTGAAGGAAGAAGAAGTCATAATCATGGTAATACTCCCGAAGCACGGCAATCTCCTCCGCCACGGTTTCCGTCGGCCGGGCAATGCTCATCCCCAGGAGGCGGGCAATACCGCGATACATGGGATAACTGGCAATTGCCAGGGCGTTGAGGCGGTACCGTTCATTTAGGGAGGGATATTTACGGTATTTTGCATAGCCCCGCAGGAGGATCATGTTAGCCTTCGGTTCTTCGGAAAGAACTTCTCTGGCCCGATTAATAATGCCGGTCAGGATAGCCTCCGTGTATTTTGCCTCCGGAACGAGTGCCAGGGGTGACAGGGGCGCCATGCCCGTATGCTGGGGATCAGTTTCCCGGAGTTCCTCGGCAAGGCCCTCCCCTCTTAATACCAGGACGGCCCGGTGTTCCTTCACCGACTGGAAAATGACCTCCACCTTACCCTCACGAGGGATGTTTTCCTGGAGCTTTTGACATATACGGCGGTTCGTCTCATTGTCAATGCGACCCGCCCGCCGGTCCACAACAATACCGGCGCTGTTTATCGTCGCAAAGTTTATGCGGATCAGGAGATCCCGCTCCGTCATGGGGAAATCTATCCCTGCTCCTTCCAGAATTCCTCGGCCGATATTATTCTTTACAGGATCATATCCGAACAGGGCAAAATGGGCGGGACCGCTGCCCGGGGTGATTCCGTAACCGACGGGGTCCAGAAGCCCGCAAACGCTCTTCTTAGCCAATGCATCCAGATTGGGTGTCTGCGCCGTTTCCAGCTCGGTCATTCCTTCCGGGCCGGGCAGACCGCCGAGACCGTCCATGATGAGAAATACGATCTTTGTCGTGTTGGGTACGGCCAGGGTATCGATCAATTCCGGACGCATAAATCTCCTCCATAATAAGAAAATTTGACGACCTCATAAAAAGTCGGAAAACTACTAATGATAGACTGCTTCGTAAAAATGTAAAGGGGGCGGTTCAATAAAACCCCGCACCAAAGTTAATATCAACCTTTGTCCCTTTTAGCGCATGCTAAGGAGCTTCCTGGCAATAACTACTCTCTGGATTTCGTTGGTTCCTTCATAGATCTGGCAGATCTTGGCGTCTCTCATGTGACGCTCCGCCGGGTATTCCTTGCAGTAACCATAACCGCCGAAGATCTGGACGCCTTCAATGGCCGCCCTCATGGCGACGTCGGAGGCGTACATCTTGGCCATGGCCGATTCCTTCTCGTAATCCAGGTGATTGTCTTCCATCCAGGCGGCCCTGAGGAGGAGGAGTTCCGCCGCATCTAGTTCCGTGGCCATGTCGGCCAGTTTGAACTGAATGGCCTGGAAGGTAGAGATCGGCTTGCCGAACTGCACCCTTTCCTTGGCATAGTCCAGTGCGTCTTCCAGGGCGGCCTTGCCGATGCCGCAGGCCTGGGAACCGATGCCGATGCGACCGCAGTCCAGTCCCATCAACATCTGTTTGAATCCCTGGCCTTCCTTGCCCAACAGGTTGGCCGCCGGGACTTCTGCATCCTCAAAGACCAGTTCAGCGGTACCGGAGGCCAGGATGCCCATCTTCTCCTCGATTTTACCGGTTGAGAAGCCGGGGGTATTCTTCAGATCGACAATCAGGTTGATGACGGCCTTGTAGCCCCTGCTCGCATCGGTCGTTGCCGCCAGCACGCAATACTGAGCCACATTGCCATTGGTGATGAAACGCTTGGTGCCATTGACAATGAACTTGTCCCCTTTCAGCTCCGCCTTGCAGGCAAGAGCGCCTGCATCGGAACCAGCGCCAGCCTCCGTCAGGGCGTAGCAGCCCTCAACCTTTCCACTCGCGACCGGGGTGAGGTACTTCAGCTTCTGCTCTTCCGTCCCAAAGGTATTGACGGGGAATCCATAAAGGGAGTTATTCACGGAGACGATGACGCCGCAGCTTGCACAGGCCTTGGAAATGGCGATCATCGCGTGGACGTAGGTGACTATATCCATACCGGCGCCGCCGTACTCCGTGGGAATTGCTACACCCATAACGCCCATCTCACCAAGCTTGCGGCAAATCTCCTGGGGATGGCGGTGGGTTTTGTCTAATTCCGCAGCGATGGGTTTAATCTCTGTCTCAGCGAATCTTGTTACCTGATCCTTTACCATTTGTTGTTCTTCAGTCAGTCCAAAATTCATACTTAGTACCCCCCTTAAATTGAATATAATATTTGCAGTAGATACAACCGCCGAAGGTCTGGACGCCTTCAATAGCAGCCTGCATTACGACATCGGAGGCATACATCTTGGCCATGGCCGATTCTTTCTCGTAATCCCGGTGGTTTTTGTCTTCCATCCGGGCAGCGCGCAGGAGAGGCAACTCAGCGGCTTCGAGTTGGGTCGCCATATCGGCCAGCTTGAACTGAATAGCCTTGAAGGTTGAAATTGGTTTGCCGAGCTGGACTCTTTACTTTAGCGTAATTAGCTAGAGCGGAATTTCATTCCGCTCTAGCTGTTCACACTTAGGGTCTTCCTGCCCTTAAGCAGGGTTCACTTGAACTACATGAAACTTGCTTCAGGGATGTCGATAGAACTGCGGTCACCGCACTTCATAGACTTCTCATATCCGAAGATATCGGTAACATGATTCATGACATAGAACTTGGCGCTGGCGATTTTGCCCTTGTAGAAATTGGCATCATGGTGGTCGTCACCCAGTTCTTTGAGCTTAGCGGCCGCCAGGATGGCCTGGTCGAGCAACAGTTTGCCGCAGTAAACTCTCGCACCTGCATGCATGGTCCGGGTAGCGAAGAGCTGTTTCATCTGCCTATCGCCGGTTGTCCAGGCCGCATTCATGTCCACGATATCTTTGAAAGCAACCATGGCATCCGCCATCATCGCAAATTCTGCCGCGAATTCGTCGGTCTTCTTACCGGCAACGAATTCGTCGATTTCTGCCACCCACTTCCGGAACGGCGCGCCATCCTTCATAGTGAACTTGCGGCCCGTATAGTCCTGGGCCTGGATGAAGTTTGTGCCTTCCCAGATACCGTAGATCACGACGTCCCGGTACAGTTCCGCCGCGGCATACTCTTCCATGAAGCCGTAGCCGCCGTGGCATTGGATCGCCTCCTCGGTTGTACGCCTGGCCATGTCGGAGGCATAGGCTTTGCATAGGGGGTTGTTGATTGAAAACATATCGTCGTAATAGGCCCTCTCTTCCGGCGTGGCGGCATCCATAGACAAGTCGCGGTAGAGATAGGACTGGTAAATCAACGCCCGGCAGGCCTCCATAATGGATTTCTGGAACAACAGCATGCGGCGGACATCTTCGTGCTCGATGATCCTGACGCTGGGTCCCTTGGGATTGGTGGAGTGTTTGCTCTGCACCCGCACCTTCGTATAATCCAGAGCTGCATAATAGGCTGCGCCAATGCATCCCAGGGAGAATAATCCGGTGTTCAGACGTTCTTCGTTCATATACGCGAACATCTGCTTCATGCCTACGGCTTTGCCTTCTACCACTTCTTTTTCGCCTACCATCCAGCCGTAACAGTTATTGTTTTCACCCATGGACAGGGTACAGGTAGAAGAACCGTGAATGCCCAGTTTGTGCTCAATATTCATGGTGGTTACGTCATTCCAGGCGCCCACGGAACCATCCTCGTTGACCCAGAACTTGGGCACCAGGAAGAGGGAAATGCCGGCGGTCCCTTCTTTGGCGCCCGGGGTCTTGGCCAGCATCAGGTGGATAATGTTTTCCGCCAGGTCATGGTCTCCGGAGGTGATGAAGCATTTCGTACCCGTGAGTTTATACTTGCCGGGAGTGTCGGTGGGAAATGCCTTGCTTTGGACCGCGCCGACCTCGGAGCCTGCGCCCGGTTCGGTCAGGCCCATAGTACCGCACCATTCACCGGATATCATCTTGGGCATAAACAAGTCCTGTTGTTTTTGGGTGCCATATTCCTGGAGCACCGTGATAGCACCCTGGGTCAGACACCAGAACATGACTATCGACGGTGATGCGGCAGTCTGCATTTCCAGAATCGGAGCGTACCAAGTCAGCGGTATTTTGCCTTCGCCGCGGAAACCAAACTGCTGTGCTACCGACGCCTCCTGGACAGCTTTATAAACTTTCTTGAACGACTCGGGGGTGACAACCGCATGTTCATTACCGCCCACATACTTCGCGCCGGGTTCATCGGCATCTTTGTTGGCCGGACACATCACGTCGCGGCAGACTTTATTGTTAACATCGAGGAAATTATCGATATCGTCAATCCCGTAGAATTCTTTATAAGCGTCAAGGTTCAGGAGCTTATCCATGCCGAGCCATTCTTTAATCTGGAACGTAATATCGCGCGTTTGATACAACCAAGTAGAATGTGCCATTTCCAATCCCTCCTAATATTTGTTTAACTGACGACTACGATGCCATCCAGCGGGGGTTGTCTCAATTAACTCAAGAAGTTCCCCATGGGGGAAAGGACAACGCCCCCTCTCATCGATGAGGAGAGCGTCATGCCCCTTCGCCTGTTAACAACCCTTGAAATTAGCCTTCCTCTTTTCCAGGAACGCCTTCATCCCTTCTTTCTGATCGTCGGTGCTGAAACACTGGGCGCAGCATTCGACTTCCAGTTTGTTCGCGTTGTCCAGGGCCAGATCATAGCCATAAACGATGGCGTGTTTCGCCATTTTCAGGGCAAATCCGGGCAGTCCGGCCAATTTGGCGGCAAACTTCTTTGTTTCCGCCATGAGCTGATCCGCCGGGAATATCCTGTTGACCAATCCGACTTCATAAGCCCGCTGGGCGTCAAGCTGGCCGCCCCCCATGATGATTTCCTTGGCCCGGCCGACGCCGATAAGGCGCGGCAGGCGCTGCGTGCCGCCCCAGCCGGGAATCAGGCCGATGAGGATCTCGGGCTGACCAAAACGGGCCTTGTCGGAAGCAAAACGCATGTCACAGGCCATCGAAATCTCCGTGCCGCCGCCCAGGGCGAAGCCGTTTACCGCCGCGATGGATGGTTTGCCCATCGTCTCGATAAGGCGCAGGGTGGCATGTCCCAACTCCATGAATTCCATGGCCTGCTGGGGGCGCATCTCCTGCATCTCGGAAATGTCCGCCCCGGCCACAAAGGCCTTGTCTCCGGCGCCGGTGAGGATGATCGCCTTGATCGCCGCATCCGTCTGGCAGCGCATGGCAGCATCGTAGAGCTCCTTCATAGTGACGGAGTTCATCGCGTTTAGGGCCTTGGGTCGGTTAAAAGTAATTGTCGCTACTCCACCTTCCACATCAAATAAGAGATTCTGATATTCCATCAATTCATACCCCCTTTTATCTATGCATCCCGAAAGATGCGAATTCCCCTATTTCTGGCTGTAATCGTAAACGCCTCTGCCGACTTTCCGGCCAAGCCAGCCGGCATCGACATATTTCTTCAGCAGCGGTGAGGGACGGTATTTGGAATCGCCGAAGCCCTTGTGAAGGACATCCATGATCGCCCAGCAGGTATCCAGACCAATGAGGTCGGCCAGGGCCAGGGGGCCCATGGGGTGATTCATCCCGAGGATCATGATGTCGTCGATGGCCTTGGGAGTGCCCACACCTTCCATCAGGGCGCAGAAGGCCTCGTTGATCATGGGCATAAGAATGCGGTTGGAGATGAAACCTGGGAAGTCATTGCATTCCACGGGAACTTTGCCGAACTGCTTGGTGAGGCTCTCCGTCAGGTCGTAGGTCGCCTGGGATGTCGCCAGTCCCCGGATGATCTCAACGAGTCTCATAACCGGGACGGGGTTCATGAAGTGCATACCAATGACCTTGTCCGCACGCTTGGTAGCGCCGGCAATGCGGGTGATGGGAATGGACGAGGTATTGGTGGCCAGGATGACATCTGGCTTGCAGAACTCATCGAGTTTCCTGAAGATGCCGAGTTTCAGATCTTCTCTCTCCACCGCCGCCTCGACGACAAAATCGGCGTCCTTCATGTCTTCGAGGTTAGTGCTTTTCTTGATCCGGCTGAGAATCTCCGTCTTCTTATCGGCGGTGATCTTTTCTTTGGCCACCAGCCGGTCGAGGTTCTTCGCGATGGTGTCGTAGCCTCTATCCACAAACTGGTCTGAAATGTCGTTCATGATGACATTCAAGCCCCCGGGATAGGCCGCCACCTGGGCGATGCCGTTTCCCATCTGTCCGGCGCCAATGACGCCAAAGGTTTTTACTGCCATGTTCAACCCTCCTTATGAGATTATTGTTCATGAAGGGGCGGCCCGAAAAGGCGCCGCCCCGATCATACCAACTTAATTAGACAGCCTCGAGGATAATGGACATCCCCTGACCGCCGCCGATGCACAGGGAGGCCAGCCCCAGGTTCACGCCCTTCTTCTTCATCTGCATGGCCAGGGTGTAGGTGATCCTGGCACCGGTGTTGCCGATGGGGTGACCAATGGAGATCCCGCTGCCGTTGAGATTGCACTTATCCAGATCAACATCGAGTTCCTTGATGCAGCCCAGGGCCTGAACCGCAAAGGCCTCGTTGAGCTCGATGAGCCCGATGTCCTTCATCGTGACGCCGAGTTGCTTGAACAGCTTCCGCGTCGCCGGAATGGGACCGAGGCCCATGTATGCCGGATCGAGACCGCCAGTAGCATAACCCTTGATTTTGGCCAGAGGTTTCAGACCCAGTTCTTTGGCCTTTTCGGCGCTCATGATAACCACTGCCGTGGCTCCGTCATTGATGCCCGAGGCGTTTCCGGCCGTAACGCTACCGTCCTTCTTGAAGACAGGCGACAGTTTCGCCAATTTTTCCAGGGTTGTATCCATGGGACGCTCGTCCACGGCAAAGACCTTGGGATCGCCCTTCCGCTGAGGAATGACAACAGGTACGATCTCGTCAGCCACGGCGCCACTGGCGATAGCCGCCCGCGCCCTTCTGTGGCTCTCATAGGCTATCTGATCCTGCTCGGCCCGGGTAATACCGTACTTTGCGCCGATGGCTTCCGCCGTGTTCCCCATGTGGTAACTGTTGAAGATTTCCCAGAGGCCGTCATGGACCAGCAGGTCTGTTACCTTACCGTAGGGCATACTCATTCGGTAACCCCAACGGGCGTCGGCCATGGCATAAGGCACGTTGCTCATGTTTTCCATACCGCCGGCGATGATAATATCCGCATCACCAGCATTGATGGCCTGGGCAGCCAAGGCGATAGCCTTCATTCCTGATGCACATACTTTCTGAACCGTGAAAACATTCGTCTCCTCGGGAAGACCGGCAAAAATCGCCGACTGCCGGGGGGGATTCTGACCCACACCTGCGTTCAGGACATTACCCATAATGACCTCGTCAAAATACACGGGGGTCAGGGAACTGTCGTAGGCATAGTATTTCTTCTGGACATCCGACATATCGAAATCTCCGAAGATGGTCGGCCGGGCCGCTTTAATGGCGTCCGTAATGACCGGGCGGAGTCCTGCCCTAATGATGGCTTCTTTAATAACCAGCCTGCCTAACTCTACAACCGAGACACCCTTCAGGGACCCGCCGAACTCACCGACGGCTGTCCTGGCGCCGCTTACAATAACCGCTTCTCTCATGCTGCTACTTCTCCTTTCAAAAAAAATATATTCAAGCTTATTTATCAACTCTGATCAGCATGGCGTCGCCCTGGGCGTGGCCGGAACAGATACCGCACACACCGATGCCGCCGCCGCGCCGACGTAGTTCATAACCCAGGGTCATGAGGATCCGGGCCCCCGTCGCGCCGATGGGATGTCCATAGGCAATGGCGCTGCCATTTGGATTCACCTTCTTGTACATCTCTTCTTTACTCATTCCCAAGATGGACCGGGCACTGACGATAGCCACGGCCGCGAAGGCCTCGTTGATTTCGATTACATCGAGCTGATCGACGGTCATATCGTTCTGATCGAGGATCTTCTTTATGGAAAGTCCGGGAACCGTGGCGATGTCCTTCGTCGGCTGGGAGACTTCGGCATAGTCCAGAATCGTGAAGAGGGGCTTCATGCCCAGCTTGTCGGCCATCTCCCTGCTCATGAGCATGCAGACATCGCCGCCGTCGTTGACGCCGGGGGCGTTTCCCGCCGTTACGCTGCCAAGCTCTCCCGTCACGGTGCTCTTGTGATTGAAGACGGGGGGCAGCTTCGCCAGGCCCTCGATCGTCGTCGCCGGCCTTGGTCCTTCATCCTTGTCAAAGACGATGACTTCCTTTCCCTTCTTGATCTCCACGGGGAAAATCTCGTCGTCCAGTTTTCCATCCTTCATCGCCTTTACGGCGCTGAGCTGGGATTTGACAGCCCATTCATCCTGATCCTGGCGGGTAAAGCCAAACTCGTCGGCCGTCTCGGAGCCGTGGATGGCCATGTGGCGGTTGTAGAAGGCATCCCAAAGCCCGTCCAGAACCATGGCATCCACGAGCTTGCCATTCGGCAGGCCCATCCGGGAACCCCAGCGCATGTCGGGAAGGACATAGGGACAGTTGCTCATGCTCTCCTGACCGCCGGCAATAACAATTTCGGCCCGGCCGGTCTGAATCATCTGGACCGCAAGGTCAATAGTCTTGATACCGGAGGAACATACCTTGTTTACAGTAATGGAGGGAACGCTTTCCGGCACTCCCGCCAGCAGCGTCGCCTGACGGCTGGGCACCTGCCCGCAGCCTGCCGGAACGACTTGACCCATAATAATATAATCAACGTCCTCTCCCTTTACCTTGCCGTCCGTTCTCCGGAGACATTCCTTGATGGCCAGCGCACCTAACTGGGGGGCATCAAAACCCTTCAGCGCCCCACCGAATACACCGTAAGGGGTCCGACAGGCCTCGACACAGACTACCTCGCGAAGACCTTTAGAATTGTTTTTGATTTTTCTGCCCATCCCTGAGAAATCCGGCTTCCGCTCGCCGAATTTGGCAATCTTCGCGTCCTTGTAATATTCCTTCCTTGTTTTATCCAACTTCTGCGGTACTTTTTCCATTTCCTCCTCCTTTTTTCCTCTTCACCGGTTCCGGTCAGGCATTTCCAGGAACTCCCTTCCCTCGCTGGTGTGTATTGTTATGTTGTTAAATCATCAGGCCGGGGCAAAATTGACCCTTTCATCGCCACCAGAAAACATGGCGATACTTTCCGGCATATGAATATTAATGATTAATATCTGGTTATTTGTTTTTAATGCGTGAGAATGGACAAAGCCTGAGGTGGTTCCTGCTTCTCTTAGCCTGCCTGTCCTTGCGGAAGTATGTCGCATCACGGCCGGGTCATCTCCTTCAACATCAGGGATTTCAAGCTCAATGACTATTTACTCGAGATACTCGCTTACAATATGTGTGTCAGTGGGTAATAGAGGCGGGGACTTTCAAGATTTAACAAAAGTCTTCATCCGCACAACCACGGCACCTATATACCTTTCAGATTTGGTTGTCAAGACGAATCCCAATGTTTTTTATGATGATTTAATGACTTTCAGTCATGCCTTTTCAGTTCTCGACTGTTAATAATAATCGAATGTTTGAAGGAAACTAAATCACAATGAGCTATCCTTAATCAAAAAATTCTTGACAACTATGGAAAACGATATAAATACAAAGGCTAATTTTCGACAATGGACCAAATAATTATATTAAGGAGGGGATTTAGTTATGAAGTATTTTAAGTTTGCAGTATCGTCGATCATGGTTATGGCACTGATTATGATGTTCATCGGCTGCGCTAAACCACCCGAAGCTGAAAAGGCGGCTGCGAAAACATCTATGGATGCCGCCGTAACCGCAGGGGCTGACAAGTATGCCGCCGCCGATTTCAAGACTGCCAAGGGCACCTGGGATGCTTCGGAAGCGCAGATGAATGACAAGAAGTACGAGGAAGCCAAGCAGGGTTATGTGAGTGCCAAGGCCGCCTTCGATAAAGCTGCCGGCGCTGCCGCAGCAGGCAAGAAGGCCATGACCGATGAGGCGAACGCAGCCGTGGCCGCTGTGGAAGATGGCTGGAAGAATCTTGCCGACGCAGCCAAGGGTGTCGAGAAGAAGATGAAGGACAAGCAGGAGGCCTGGGCGGCTGACGCGAAAGTCTTTGAGGACGGATTGAAGGCAACCAAAGATATGATCGCCGGTGATCCGGCCGGAGCCAAGAAGAAGGCCGCTGAGCTGAAATCCATCATCGACAAATGGGACGCCACCTTCAAGGAGCTGGCCGCCATCCCTGACAAGCCTGTTAAAAAAGGCAAGAAATAGTTTAATATTTCAGTTTGGTAATCTGCAAAAAAAGCGTTTCGCCCCTCAGGGCGGAGCGCTTTTTTTATCCTCACGAAAAGATACGAAAATCGGATTGCTGACAATGATGCCGGGGCCTTTAATGTCTATCCGGTAGTAAATCTTCTCACCCGGCTTGTAATATTGATCTGTATGCTCAATCACAAACGGCAGTTTTTCTTCAAAGACGTTAATCAATGCACCTGCTCGGATCAGGCGCACCTTCACGGAATTTTGCGCGGTCCCGACCGCTGAAATAGCGATCTTTATCTTTGGGGAACCAGTCAGAGCTATTGTGTCTCCCGAATTCCCTCTTGTTTGACCGTCCGCAGAGGACAGGGAAAACTCGTCAAGCTTCATTATCTGAGGGACTTCGCCCTGATAGGCGTACATATTTCCGTTTCTCAGCGCCTTCAAGATGGCGGCTTTAGTCTTCTCCCGGACAAAAAATACCGTCGGGAATGTCCCCAACTTCTCCTCGCCTTTCCCTTCTCCATGAAAATCAGCCGTGGCAATGCCCCAGGGCGGGTGACTACGATAACCTGCACAGTACTCTTTCAGCGTCATATCCCAGATATTGCCTGGTTCCGTCAAGGTGACATTTTCTCCATAAAGGGCGGCAAACCCCGTATAAGAACGCGATTCATGAAGCGCCGCAGGGTAAGGCAGGGTACTCACCTGAATCGGCCCCAGTTTCCTGACCCCGGATTTCGTTTCCGGATAATTCCAGAAGGTCATCCCCCCTTTTTCATTCACATAATCGATCACGAGTTGATAGGGAGCCATCTTCTGATCTCCGTGATAGGGATCGAAAGGAGAACTGCTTCTGAAGGCGGAACTGTTGAGAGTGAAGATGACGGAGAGTATCAGGGCAATGATGCCGGTAATCCGTAAAAGGCCTTTCCAAAAGGTCATTATCAGGGCCACAATGAATGCGGCGGAAAAAAAGATAAGCTCCGGAATGGCATTCCGGATATTTTTGAGAGAGAGGCTGTTATGAAGAATAGGTAGATTTTCGTAATCCTCCGCATTCTCCATCCCGACGGTTAAAAGACGCTTTTCGTGATTATGGGCCGTAAGGACGCCGGTTATGGGATTTCCTGTCCAGTAATAAAAGGGAACCGTTTCCGATCCGGGAATAATGATCATGTCGGGATATTTCTTTTCCGCCTCCCGGATCGCCTGGATAAACTTCCCCGCCCCCTGTTTGTTGATAGAGTTCTGTTCGACTGATTTCTTGAGAATACTGCGCAGAGGCGGGAGGCCGTATTCCATCGCCATCCGGTCGTGATCGTTGATGAAAAGGACGTTAAAACCCCGTTGTCTCGCGAGGAGGACTAATTCTTCTATGCTATATTTGCCGTCACTAAAGGTTGTCCGCGTGTCCATCAGGCCGGCTATCTGCTGGTAATCAGCGGCGAAAGACGGTCCGATTCCCGTAATTATCAGGATGAAGGCAATAAATAGACTGAAATAGTAACGGTGCATAAAAACAATCCAATCCCCGAGAAATACAATCTGTAACGCTCCGCATACAACAAACACCTCTTTTTCACAACCCTCAATCCTTGTCTATATCCCTGATTTATCAGCAGTCAAGGATGCTACGTTGCAATTGTCTCCCGGGTTGTATATAAGGCGCAACCACCTTAAAAAACAACCTCAAGGGAAGGATAATACTGATGGGTCTAAAAAAAGGAGCTTTTTCATTCTCAAGATTTGGCGTTTCCACCCCCCTGCCCGGCAATTTCGCCGATCTGTTTGATGAAAAGATAAAGTCATTCGCTTTTCGGGATTTCTTTCCCGAAAATGAAGAGAAGTCTCTGGGCTGGACAGGATTACAGGAAATTCTCGATAGGGAATTCGCTTATGCTGCCCATACTCTGGGGGACTACCGGGTCTTTTCCCTGCGCATCGACCGCAAGACTACCCCGTCGGCGCTGCTGCGTTTGCGGTTTTTAGAGGCGGAACGGGGCATGCTGGCGGAACGGGAAACGAAAAAACTCTACAAGGAAGAGAGGGAAGCCCTGCGCGAGTCGATCCGCCAGGACATGATGAAACAGGCGCATCCCGTCCCCTCGATGCTGGATGTCTGCTGGTCTCTGACAAAAGGAATGATTTATTTTTCCTCCCACGCCGAAAAGATCCTCCAGGATTTCCAGGACTTCTTCCGGGAAACCTTCGAAATGGATATTGCTCTTCATGTGCCCTGGCTGGACGCCCTGGGACAAAGTAAAGAGGACGCAGAGGAGTTCCTTTCCCGGCAGCCGGGCCGGGAGTTCCTTACCTGGTTATGGTTCAAGAGCGAGGAGCGTGATGGAAGGATCGCCCTGGAAGGCCAGGAGGAAATCGGTCTGGCCTTTGTGCGACGTCTAATCCTCGAATCGGGAGAGGGAGACTACGCCGAATCCGTCGTCTGCCAGGGGCAGCATGCATTGTTGCTGGAAGGGAAAGAGGCCCTCCGGCAGGGAAAAAAGATCCGCGAAGCCCGTCTATCCCTGGAGATCGATTCAATGGAGTGGGAGTTCACCTTCAAGGCGGATCTTTTTCAATTCCAATCCATGAAACTGCCTGCCCCGACAGAAGAATCTGACGAAAGCAGTGCGCTGGAGGAAGAAGGACGTCTCCTGGAGCGGATCTTCCTTTTGGAAAAAGCGATCGAAACAATGGATCAGCTTTTTGCCTTCTTCATGGGACTGAGGTTATCGGCGGGCTGGCCCGCCGAAGTCGCCCGCATGGAGACATGGATGAACAGGTGAGATAGGATTATGGGTTGACAGGATGGATATCGTTTATTATACGATTATAGAATGAAGCGTATCGCCACGCCTGTCATCGTCGGAGCTGCCCAATATACCCAAGCCAGGAACGCCCTGCCCGCCCTCGATCCCCTCGGTCTGATGGCCACCGCGAGCCGCCTGGCCATTGAAGACACCGGCATTGGGCGGCAGATGATGCGGGGCATTGACGCCATCTGTGTGGTCAATCTTTTTACCTGGATTTACGGGAACGCCCCGCAAAGCCTCTGCGAGAAATTGGGGATACAGGCAACCTCCCTAAACTACGGACCCATCGGCGGCAACACCCCCCAGATGCTGGTCAACCACTATTGCCGCGCTATTGCCCGTGGCGAATGCCAAGCCGTTTTGATCACGGGGGCCGAAGCGGTCTATGGCCTGAACCGCGCCCTGGGGGGAAAAGTCCCCTTCGACTGGCCGGAGCAGGAATCCCAGCCATTTTTTAAAGACCATCCCACCGCTGTCAACTTCGATGTCCTGCTCCGGGCCGGAGACGGCCTGGAAAGTAAGACCCTGGAAGGATATCGCTATCCGTTGAATGATGTGGAAGAGGCATACGATCTCTATCTTCCTCACTTCATGTATCCTTTTTTTGAAACGGCCCTGCGGGCTGCTGCGCAAGAAAGTATTGAGGAGCACCGGAGACGGCTCGGCAAACTTTGTTATAATCTTTGCACCGTCGCCGCCGGTAATCCTTACGCCTGGAGCCGTTCTCTTCTCTCCGGGGCAGACATTACCCGGCCCGCAGAACAGAACCGTATGATCGTTTATCCCTACACAAAGTTTATGATGGCCAACATCAACGTTGACCTGGCAGCCGGCGTCATCCTGACCAGTGAAGAAATGGCCGCAACCCTGGGCATCAATCGCTCCCGCTGGGTTTACCCGCTGGGGGGTGCGGATTTCCGTAATGTCTGGCATGTGAGCCAACGTCCTTGCCTGGTCGATTCCCCGGCCCTGACCCAAGCGGCCCGGCTAGCTCTGGAACAGGCGGATCTTTCCATGGACGACGTCGGCGCCTTCGACATCTACAGTTGTTTTCCCTCCGCCGTGGAAATCGCCCGCCAATCCCTGGGGCTGGCGGCAAACGATCGCCGAGCGATCTCCCTAACCGGCGGTCTTCCCTACTTTGGCGGGCCGGGGAATAATTATTCTCTCCACGCCATTGCCGCCATGACCGACAAGATTCGCAGCAACCCCAAATTGAACGCTATGATAACAGCCAACGGCTGGTATAACTCCAAACAATCCGTGGGTATCTATGGGGCGACGCCGCCCGGTAATCGCTGGGAATCTCGCGACGACAGCTCCGTACAGAGGGAAATAGAGAGGCAAGAACTGCCGCTGCCGGTGGAGAAGGCCGGCGGTCCTCTCACCATCGAGGCATATATGATTCGGCATGACGCTACCGGCGCCCCGGAACGGGGAACCGTGATCGGTCGTCTTGCCGACGGCCGCCGCGCCCTGGCCGACATTGACGCATCCCCAACAGAGCTGGACCTTATGGAAAAGACAGAGCTGGTGGGCAAAACCGGGATCGCAAGCTATGTTCCTGAGCGGGGGAAAAATATGATAACCCTGACTGCCATCGTTTGACATGTTGGAGCATTTGTGAGACGTGTCAAGAAAGTCGCATATGGCCTTAACCCTCTGCCAAATTCAATGAAGGTAACCATGCATGCTCTCTGAAGAAGAAATCCAGGAAAGGGCAAAATACTGTTATCTTGTTTTTTTCCAGTTGAGCTGCCTGCGCAGCCTCGAATTGGCCAATCCCGCCCATTACATGAAGGTCCTTGAGAAATCATCCCTCCACCTGATCGATGACGAATTCATCCTGCTGACAATGGAGGATGAATTCCGCATGGGAAGCACTGACTGTGGTCTTGACTATCTTATCACGCTTTACGAAGGATTTGCCCACGCCTACTGTGAAGTTATCGAAAAACAGCTCACAAGCATCCGGGATGGAATTCCCGGCGACTTTCTTGAAATGCTGGCGGCAGAAATGGTCCACGAGGAAACAGAAGATAGAATACAGGAGTCTGAATGAATCTGGATTCCAGCCCCCGAGCAGCCGAAGTTTTTTTTATTTCTTCTTGACACGTTAGGTAGGATTAAATATAGAATACGAGGTTTTTTTGTACCAGACAGTCTAACCATCTTCCATATATATTTAATTATACAGATTTTTTTGGCATCACCGGAAAACGCAGATCGTCCCAAAAGGGTTTTATAAAATTCTTTGTGAGAGGAGGTGAAACAGAAAGGGGGAGTTTTATCTAATTATTATTTTTTTTGTAAGGGGTTAATTAATAACAAAAGGAGGTAGTTATGGCAAGAATTCGTGGAAAGTCTAAAACCGCTGAAATTTTGACCCTCGATGCTGCGGTCAAGAAGTATGCACTAAGCGGAAGTCAAATTGCATTCAGCGGCTTTACAGGGTTTAATAGGAATCCTTTTGCCTTTGCCTGGGAAATGGTAAGGCAGGGCGTTAAGGATATTCATTCTATAGACAGACACGGCAGTTGCTGCACCTGGCTTCTCAACGCCGCCAGCGCCATCAAGATCTTTGAAACGGACTGGATGGGTTGGGGCGAAATGGCCGGCAAACTCGATATCAATCTTGGCCGCAACTATAAAGCGGGCAAAGTTATTCTTGAGGATTATGCCCATGGCGCCATGGCCATGAGATTTCTCGCCGGCGCTATCGGCGCACCGTTCATCCCCTACAGCGCACCCTTGGGATCAGACCTGTATAATGAAAAATACGACGCCTTGGGGAAGGCGGGGTTGAGAGACGGCAAAAACCCCAAAATCGCCAAGAAAAAGTTTATTCAGATGGAAGAACCCTTCTGGGGAAATGGAGACACCGTGCTCCTGCCCGCAGCGATGCCCGATCTGGCCGTCATCCATGTCGCCCAGGCCGGTGACAAGGGGACAGCCAAATGGCGCGGCGTCGGCACCATTGACAAGGAAATCTCCTTTGCCTGCGATAAGGTCGTTATCATCGCCGAAGAAATCGTTCCCGAAGCAGAGATGAGAAAGTATCCGGAAGCGAATCAGATTCCCTACTTTGTTGTTGACGCCATCGTAGAATGTCCCTGGGGCGCCTTCCCGAGTTCGGTACCCTACTACTATGACTACGACGCCCCCTTCATGAGAGTTATGGATGCGGCTTCGCGCAACCCGGATGATCTCAAGAAATTCTTGGATGAGTGGGTATTCGGTCCGGCAAGCTGGGAAGAGTTCCTTGTCAAGTTGGGAGCCAAAAAGCTTCTCGATCTGAAAGCGGAAAGCACCGGTTACAGCACCCGCATGCTGAGAGGCAAGAAACCCGCACCCCGGATGAAGATGCCCTTGTCCGTGGCAAGAAGTGGTTACTAAAAGAAAGGGGGGAGAGTATATATGGCAAAATCAATGGAAGAATTGATGGAACTTATCGATAAGATTCCCGATACACCGGCAAAGCCAGGAGAATTTATTCTGCCTGAACTGATGGCTATCGCCATTGCCCACGAGGTGCATAACGACGACGTCGTCTTTGCAGGCACGGGGCTACCGATGGTAGGAATTATGACGGCAAACTTCACCAACGCCCCGAAAGCCACCCTGATCTATGAATCAGGCATCTGCGACGGCAAGACGATGCATGTCCCCATGTCCGTCTGTGATCAGCGGGCGGCCAACATGAGTTCGACCCTAGGCGGTCTGGTTGATACCTTCGGGTATTATCTCCAGCAGGGTTACGTCACCCTCGGCTTCCTGGGCGGCGCGGCGATTGATAAATACGGCGGCGTTAATGTCACCTCCATCGGCGACTATTACAATCCATCCCACCGTTTCACCGGTTCGGGCGGCAACTCCGACATCGGCACGATGGCTCACAGAGTGGCGTACATCATCCTTCAGGAAAAGCGCCGCTTCCTTGAGAGAAACGATTATACAACCACACCGGGTTGGTGGTGCTGGGATTTCAAGACCAACGAATGGAAACCCAAGAAAGAAGTCTGGAAAAACACGGCATACGCAAACAACGGTCCTTGCGGCGTCGTGACCAACATGGGGGTCTATCGTTTTGATGCCGAAGGTATCATCTACCTGGAAACGTGCCACCCCGGCGTCACGGTAGAACAGGTTAAGGACAACTGCGGTTTCGACCTCAACGTGTCAAAGTTGAGCGGCGATACGCCGTGTCCGACCTACAGGGAACTGTTCATTCTCCGCGAATTCGTGGATCCTGAATTAATCTTCCTGCCGGCTAAAACTCCTTATACGCCTGACATCCAGGCCATCGTCGACAAGGGTTAACGACATATCACCGAAAAGAGGGGAAGAATTCTTCCCCTCTTTTCATTTTATCTTTCTCATTAATCCGGAAATTACCCATCTGTTCAAGGGACAGATGGTGTTAATAAACACTATCAGGAAGGGGAGAAGATGCAATGAACTTAGACTTAACTGAAGACCAAAAGATGATTCAGGATACGGCAAGAAACTTTGCCAAATCGGAGCTGGAACCTTTGGCCGCAAAACTGGATGAGGAGGGTGATCGGGAGGCGTTCCTGAAGAACCTCAAAAAGCTGGCGGAACTGGGACTTATGGGGATTGCGGTAAAAGGGGAATACGGCGGTTCGGAAGCGGGAACCGTGGCCTTCAGCCTCGCGATCACGGAAATCGCCCGGGCATGCGCCTCTACAGCAGTGACCACATCAGTGAATAACATGGTCTGTGAGGTCATCCAGGCCATCGGTTCGGAAGAGCAGAAAAAGGCATATATCCCGAAGATTTGCTCGGGCGAGTACCCCGCCGGCGGCTTTGGATTGACGGAAACGACGGCAGGTTCAGACCCGGCCGGGATGCGTTGCGCCGCCGTGCTGGACGGCAACGAGTGGGTATTGAACGGCAACAAGATTTTCATCACCAGCGCCGAATACGCAGGAGTATTCGTTGTCTGGGCAGTAACGGACAAAGCGGCCCCCAAGGGCAAGGGGATCAGTTGCTTCCTCGTTG
>JANXZC010000092.1 GCA_025355725.1 Syntrophus sp. (in: bacteria) | reverse complement strand
TTTTCGTCAATAATAACCCTCTTGGGAGGCGCAGTGGGATCATGAAACTCCTGATAAACGTTGACCGGTAGACAATGATGATGGACATCGATAATCATTAAATGTTCCTCTTTTCTCTATTATTTATTATTTATTTGTTGAGTGCCACGACATCGTTAACAGATTTTTATGCCATGACATCGTGAACACTCAGCTGTTTTAACGCAACTTGTATTGAAATTCATCGACCTGGGTTTTGTCCAGGAAGAGTTTCAGCTTTTGTTCTTTGACATTAATTGTAGCCACCACATATTCAAGCTGGAGCTCCGGCGGGACCCGGAATATCTCACCGAAGACATTGAGTTTCAAATCTCTGCGGATGAGACGAACCAAATGATATTTCCCCGTTTCCGGCTTCTTCAGCCGATGCTTTGGGGCCTTGTCCTCTACCGGGAACCGCAGTTTTGTATTCGTGGCAGCGAGAGCCTTCAGGGGGGTCTTCCCACCGAGCTTACTGTAGCGATACCTGCTGTTATGGCGTTGTTCGAACACCAGCGATCCGGCTTTCAGGTCTTCTTGCGATGACATGACAACTTTGCCGAGAAACATCTGCTGGTAACGGTCATTGAAGTTCTCGATCATACCGTTTCTCCAAGGCTCAGAGACGGGAATGAACCAGGGTTCAATCCCGTTATGTAAACATAGCCGAATGAGAGGGCCCATCCCACGAGGGTGCGTCGGGCTGCCAAAGAAGGACATAGCGTTGTCAATCTGGATTTTGTCCGGTATTCCCATGCGCATCCAGATGGCCCAGAAACCGTCAAGGATGGATTGCCCGGACTTGGACATGGATGGATAAAGTCCGCACCGGACAGTTGCTGTATCGACCACATTGAGGCTGTAGAACCGTACGGGGCCTTTCAGGTAGCATGGGCCAACAAGATCGGCCTGATGGGTCTGATTAGGCAGAAGTGATGGTAACTTGGGATACGCCGTACCCTTGGCTTCATATTTTCCTGTTCGCCAATGGGTCAGGTCATTCCGGCTCAGGATCCGGTTGATGGTTCTGATGGACGGCAGCGGCCTCACGCCAAGCTCCTCCATCTCCCAGTAAATGGCCTGAGCACCGCAGAACAGGTCTTGGTTGTAGAGATTGAGGCGAACCAGTTTGACGATCTCCTCAACCTCTGCCGGAGTGCGTAGTGGAGTTGAGAGAGGACGGCGAGATCGATCCTCACACCATGAGGTTTCATCTCCACTAAACCGCTTAATCCACTTGTACAGCCAGACCTTCGACTTGCCGAGTGATGTGCAGATTGATTCAGGACTTTCGCCATTCTTGAATCGCTGCACGGCCAGAATACGATGCTGTTTGATTTTGGCTCCCATGAACACCTCCGAATTTTATTTGGTGTTCACAGAATGACACGTGGTGACTATTCGATTGTCAAAGAACGTTGTTTACGATGTGTTGGCACAATTTTTCATTAACGATGTCGTGGCACTCAACACTTACCAATTAAGGCGCGTCTGTCATTCTGCAGTAAGACCGACAAGACACGCTTCCTTAGTGCGCTGTCGTCTTCCCCTGGTTGCCTCTCCCAGATATCACCGCACGCGAGAAGCCCGTCCTCTGTGATGGTCGCATTCATGACCTGGCTTTCCGCTATCTTACCTAACTCGCCCGCCCCGTACCTTCCCTCAAGGATTTTGACTCTTTGCTCAAGATTTGTCACGTTTCTCCATCTCCTTTTCCAATTGTTCGATTCTATCCGCAAGCTCACTGTCTGCGATAACCCCTCGCAAGATATTGAGCATAAACGCCAGCTTCCCGGCAAGGTTCGCGTCCACCTCTCCGCTCCTGGTCGCATGGATCAGCTCGGACAGGTACACCCGGACATCGGGCAAGGATTTAAGCCTTTTCTTGTATCGTTTGGGGGGTCTGGTGCCGCCTTCCCGCTGTCCATCGGGCTTAGCGGCCTGTTTTTTCTGCACTATCCGGCCCTTTTTGGCCTTACTCTGTGTCGTTTTCATCATCCATCACCTGGAAGCAGGGAACAGCAAGAGGGTGACGATCAACCATCAGTACCCTTGCGCCCTCGATAACTCGCGCCTCAAAATCCTCATCGCTCTCCCCTGGCTTCCTCAGCCACCTGTGGCCTTCCCACGCCCAGCCTTTAACCGGACTCTTCATTTGCTCTTCGAGGGGGGGTGCATCTTTCCTGGCATTAACAACCCGGCGGAAAACTGCACTGACCTTGTCTTCATCATCTTTGACAAAAACCATTTTCTCAAGTTCTGTTACTCGCTTCTCAAGTGCGTTGTTCATTGGTTTCTCCTTTTGCTGTTTTATTTGTGGTTACCCCCGGCCTGCCTTCATTCCCGCCCGTTCCCCATCATTGAATCAAATCTTGAATATTCGCCGTGATAGTAAAGCAAACATTCCCCGCCGCTGTTGTACCTTGACGCCTCTACCCTAACCATTGTCACCGGATCGTAAGCCTCTGTTGATAGCGTCGCGCCGTCTTTTACGGCCTGGATCGTGCTTGCCTTTCTTGC
>JANXZC010000179.1 GCA_025355725.1 Syntrophus sp. (in: bacteria) | reverse complement strand
GTCAGCTTGTCCAGTTCAGCAAGGGAGAACACGGGACCGTCCTTGCAGACGTATTTGCTCCCCACATTACAGCGGCCGCATTTGCCGATGCCGCATTTCATCCTCATCTCCAGAGAGGTGATGATGTTTTCCTTGGAAAAGCCCAGATCGAAGAAAACGGGAAGGGTGAAGCGGATCATGATGGGGGGGCCGCAGATGACCGTTACGGCGTTCTCGGAACTGGGGGCAACCTCCTTGCATACGGTCGGGACAAATCCTTCCCGGCCTTTCCAGGTGGAATCCCCTTTATCGACGGTCACATTGAGATCGATATCGTCCCGCTGGCCCCATGCCTCCAACTCATCCTTGTAAATGAGGAGGCCCGGATTTCTCGCCCCGTAAACAACGGTAATCTTCCCAAAGCGCTTGCGATTGTCGCCGTAAATCATGTAGTTGATCAGGGAACGGAGGGTAGTAAAGGCAAAGCCGCCGCCCACGATAACGATATTCTTCCCTTCCAGGTATTCGATGGGCCAGGAATTGCCCAGGGGCCCCCGCAGGCCCATTCTTGTCCCTTCTTCCATTTCATGGAGGGCCGATGTCACTACCCCCGCCTTCTGAACGGTGAACTCAACATAGCCTGGCTGGGTTGGCGACGAAGCGATGCCAATGGGCGACTCCCCCTTCCCGAAGATGGACAATTCGCCGAACTGACCGGGGATATATTTGTATTTCTCCTCGTCTTCCTTGTTCACAAAGGCGAAACGAAAGGTCTTGATGTCCTTTGTATCCACTTCGGTGACAATCTTTATGACCTCGACAGGATAGGGTATGTAAGGGTTTTCCATGACGTTCTCCCAGCTCTATAGTTTCGAAATGTCTTCGACGATTTTCCGGATATCGATATTGACGGGGCAATACATGACACAGCGCCCGCAACCCACACAGGCGATGGCATTGAAATTGTCCACGTAATATTTGAACTTGTGCATGGCCCGCTGGCGCCAGCGCTCCTTTTGCGACGTCCGGGGGTTATGACCCGATGTTTCCTTGGTAAACATGGGAAACATGCAGGAATCCCAGTTCCGCAGCCGGCGTCCGTCACCGTATTTCATCTCGTCGCTGATATCAAAGCAGTGGCAGGTGGGGCAAAGAAAGGTGCACGTTCCACAGGCAAGGCATTTCTGATAAATGGTGTTCCAGAAGGGATGCTCAAAGTTGACATCGAGGATGGGCTTGATGGCCTTGGCCGGGATCTGTACCTTGATCTCTTTCTCCGCCTGGGCGGCGATGGCCTCCTTCTTCGCATCCGCATCCGCGTCGGCCTTTACATCACCATAATATTTAAGCAGCTTCTCTCCCTTGGCCGTAATGAATTCGGCTAGATACTGATCTCCCAGGTCGACAAGGAGGATATCAGCCCCTGCCGAGGACACGGGCTGTCCATCCACGGAGGTACAAAAACATGTGGCATACGGAGGATGGGCGCAGGCCAGGGAGACGATAGTCGTCTTCTGACGCTTGTCGATAAAGTAAGGATCCTTGTATTTCTCTTGATCAAAGAGCATATCCAGCAGGACAAAGCTTCTCGCATCACAGGGACGGACGCCGAAAAGGACCGCCTCGCCGGCCTCCTTTTCACCTCCCGAGAATTCCATCCCCTTCGCTGTCCGGGTATAGCGGAGCATCACTTCCGTCCGGGGAAAGAAAAAGTTCTTCGGAGCGTTTTTGCTGTTGGCAAATGTAACGAGCGGCTCGTCCCCTTTTTCCAGGACCTTGAAGAGGACATTGTCTTCCACCTTCACCGGGGCATAGACCGTCGTATCTGCCGCGATCTTACCGATGATCCCTGTCAGGGCGTCTTTTTTGATCAACCGTTTTTCCATATCGTCCTTCAGTATTCGAATAATGAGTTATATGACTAAACGAGCCCGAGGCTGCTTACCAGCGGCACGGGATCCACATTGTGCAGTTTAAACCATGTTGACGTTCCCTGAAGGCCAAGGGCCAACGCCACTAGTTCGGTAAAGTAAAAAACCGGCAACCGCAGGTTCTCACTGGCTCGGGCGTCAAGATTCGTCATGCAGACGGGGCAGGCCGTGACGACGCAATTGGCTCCCGCCTCTCTGGCCATGGTCATCAACTTGTCCACCAATTTGCCAACGATATCCGTCCGGCTGATCGTCAGGCTGCCGCCGCAACAGTCGGTCTTGTAGGACCACGGTTTTACATCCGCTCCCAGGGTCTTGAGGATATCGTCGAGCATGTAGGGGTTTTCATAGTTCTCAAACTGGCATACCTCCGGCGGTCGCACCAACAGGCATCCATAGTAGGAAACCGGCTTTAACCCTCCGAGTTTTTTCGTGACCTTTTCGGCCAGGGTGTCCAAGCCGATATCGTTATAGAGGATGTCGATGGGATTTTTGACCTTCAGTCCCCCTGTGTATTTCTGACCGACGATGCCCTCCACTTCCTTCTTGAGAGCCTGGTCATGATCAAGATGGTGCTGGGCCATCTTGAAGCGGTTGAAACAGGCGGCACAGGGAACCATGACCTCTTTCGCCTCGCCTTTTTCGGCAATCATGAGATTGCGGGCGGGCAGGGCGACGGACAGCTTGAAATTCGTGGAATGAGCCGAGGTGGCGCCGCAGCAGGACCAGTCTTCGACCTCTTTCAATTCGATCCCCAAGGCGCGGCTCATGGCCTTGACAGACTGATCGTACTCCTTTGCCGTGCCATGGAGGGAACATCCCGGATAATATGAAACTTTCAACACTTGCCTCCTTACTGTCGCTTACCGCGTCACAGGTTCTTCGTTTTGTCGAACATCTTCCGGATGGTATCAATGTCTTTAGTCTTGGGTGAGTTCAGGGACAGCTTCCCCTTCATGAACATGGAGATGCCCATCCCCATATCGGAGAAGAGATCCCCGGATTTGAGCTTATAGTCAACCATCATAAACGGTTCATTGATCCGACCGCGGGATTTGATGCTGGCGAGGAACGCCTCATGGAAAGAG
>JANXZC010000153.1 GCA_025355725.1 Syntrophus sp. (in: bacteria) | reverse complement strand
GTTGATTGCTGGTGTTATTGAACCAATAGTATTGTTTTATCTTATAATAAATAATATTAAAGGCATTAATCAGGTAAAATTAGTTATATACGCGCTAATGGTTTCTGCGACGTTTGCAACTTTTTATGGTCTCTGGCAGGTTTTCTTAACAATAAGTGCAACCGGTGATGTGTTCTCTTATAGAATTGTCTCGACCTATTACACAGCGGCGATTTTCGCTGAGATATTACTTCTTTCCTTCCCGCTTGTTGTTGTTACCAGAACATCATTGCAGAAACCCAGGCTTGCTGTGACGTTATCATTGGATATCCTCTTGGGATGCATGATTGTTGCGATAATGGTGATTCAAGCAAGATCAGCTTGGCTGGGTCTTATTGTCTCTTTGAGTGTTTTAATGTTCAATAGAGAGATTCGATCGTATTTATATCGGCTGATACCAGTTGCGCTGATTGTCGTGGTAATGAAGCACGATGCGATTTTGAGACTATTCGCACTACGCCCTATGAGACTAAGCGATTTTGGCGATCTGGCAACTTCTCCGGGACAACACCTTATTGCTTGGAAAACAGCAGTTGTGATGATTATGGATAACCCCATCGGCATCGGCTTGGGGATGTTTAAACGTATCTGGCCAATATACCAGACCCAGAATACGCCTTTCCCTTTGGACGCGGCTCATAATTTGCTCCTCGACATCGGAGTCGAGATGGGAGTTATAGGGGCATTATCCTTCGTTTGGATTGTGGCTGCTTCAGTCAGAAACGGCATACACCTGATTAGAACCTCAATGGACCCCTATGTCGCAAGGTTGGGGTTAGGAATACTTTCATGTCTGGCAGGCTACTTTGCTCATGCTTTGGCTGGCGGCGCCGAGTTTGCGCACAACGTTCGTAACGTTATCGACCCTCTCGGGAGCCCAATCGCGACGGGAATGCTGGTTTTCTGGTCCCTGTTGGGATGTTTGTACATCCTGGGAAAATCGGAAAAAACCGTTGCCCAGCACGCCCTCTTAAAGGATGGACTGACCGAGGGGTATGTGAGCAATCGGAGCGCCCGTGGCTAAGGGAATCATGTTTCTATCGATTATGGATTTCACGGATAAAGGAATCCAGTCTGTTAAGCTCACACCCGAGTATTTTGCGAAACATGGATGGAATGTGCATTATGTTGTCACCAGGGATAATTCAAAAAATGGAAGCTATCACTATCAGCCCGTGATTAACCCTGAAGGCGTCTTCGTACATCGATCGGATATGCCGTCTTGTTGGGTTGGGGAGCTGCTTAAAAAACATCTACTGAGGGTGATTTATTCACAATTAAGAGACTATGCTGCAATTATCAAGTTGGTTTGGATCGGACAGAGGGTGCTTCAAGATAACAAAATAGATGTTATTTATGGCGGTGGGCCTCATGGTGTGCTGGCAGCCCAAATTGTGAAATTCCTTCAACACCGTCGAAAATTGATAACAGTGGCTCGATTTTATGGAGTTTGGGATCTTTATACGGAGACGATATCCGGGAAAAAATGGTTCAGGTTGATGTTCAACTTTGCTGTGTGTGCAGCTCTTTACATTCGCTCAAGCCTCAAAATTATTACCAATGATGGTACACACGGCGATAAAGCGTTGAATTTCATTCGTTCATCAAACAGGGAGTCGCTTCGTTTTTATGTGAACGGTACCGATGAATACTCTATTGATCCATCTGATTTGATTGGATTAAAAGACTCGTTGAAGATCGGCAATGTATTTTCTGCAGTGTGTGTTACGAGATTAATTAGCTCAAAAAGAGTTGATCTATGCATTAAAGTAACCGCAGCTGTGGTTAACAAGTATGGCGTTTCGGACTTCAAATTAATAGTTGTTGGTGATGGAAGCGAAAGGGACAGGTTTGAAAAATTGGCAGTGGACCTGTGCGTTGCTAACCATATTGTTTTTGTGGGGGCTGTAGACAACCGGTGTGTCAAGAACTATTTGGCGGTTTCCGACATTTTTTTGTCTACTTATCGTATTTCGAATGTAGGGAATCCGCTGCTTGAAGCGATTAGAGCAAACAAGATTATTTTTACATTGAATAATGGCGACACATCCGCTTGGATTAAGCACCGTGAGAATGGATTTATCTATGATGAAAATGATTCAATGGTGGATAGAATGGCTCATGACATAGTTGATCTGATCGGCAACCCCTCTTTGAGGAACAGAATCAAGGAAAATATCAGGATTACGGAAAAGGAGAAACTCTGGACGTGGAATGAACGCATGCGGGCCGAGTTTTCAGATATCAATAAACTCGTTAAGTGCTAAGCAAATCGGGACTAAATGGCTTGAAAATATGCTACCTGGCAAATGCGCAAAGTATTCATACGCAACGCTGGGCACGTCATTTCGCGGGACAGGGCAATCAGGTCAGTGTCGTTTCTTTTGAACCAGGATCGATTGAAGGTGTGGAAGTCTTTGCCCTTTCCAAGATATTACCCTTTCACCGGTTGAATATCCTTTGGAATCTTGGCAAGGTGCGCAGAATGGTGTGGCAGATAAGGCCGGATGTCCTGCATGCCCATTATGTAACCAGCTACGGTTTTGCCGGCGCCTTGACGGGGAGGCACCCATATGTTGTTACTGCCTGGGGTACGGACGTTTTGATTATGCCGGAAGTATCAAGAATGTACCGGCAAATGGTTCGTTTTACGCTGCGCCGAGCCGATTTGGTGACCTCCATGGCTGATCATATGACACAGCTCTTGTTACACAGAGGATATGTAACCGCGGAGCAGGTTGTAACACTGCCGTTTGGGGTTGACACGAATCATTTTAATCTGGACAGCAGAAGCAAACCGCACGGAGAAAGACCGCTTAAGGTAGTAAGTACGCGCCGGTTGGACGCAGGCATGGACGTAGATACTCTGGTCAGAGCAATTCCCCTGGTGATGGCGTCTATTATAGATAAACCCATAAGATTCATTTTTGCCGGTGACGGTCCCCGCCGCCGGGAAATCGAGGGTGTTGCCCGGAACCTCAAGGTGGTGGATGTTATTGAATTTCGCGGAGAGGTTTCGCATCAGGACATGCCTGTCCTTCTGGGGCAGGCGGATGTGTTTGTTTCGACCTCGCCATCTGACGGCAACAATATCTCCCTCAACGAGGCGATGGCCTGCGGGGCATTCCCCATCGCAGCGGATATCCCGGCAAACCGCGCCTGGATTGAATCGGGCAAAAATGGTTTTCTCTATCCCTGCAGAGATGCCGAACAACTGGCCAACCGGATCATTGAAGCCCTCTGCAGCCCTGATTTGCGCCGGGCGGTAATGCCGGAAAACTGGAAAATTATAAGCACACGGGCCTCCTGGGCGCGCAGCATGGAAGAAATGGAATCTCAATATAACCGTCTTCTAATGGGAAAACATCGTGGAAGGGATTTATCATGATTAAGGCAAAGCGTAAGAATGTCCCGGGCGTTGCAGTTATCGGGACTGGTTATTGGGGGAAGAATCTGGTCCGGAATTATGCTGAACTGGGGGTTCTGAAGTTAATCTGTGATAAAGATGAAACTATCCTGAAATTATTAAAATCTCAGTATCCTGCCGTGGATACCTGTTTCGCTCTTAATGAAATTCTCCGCCGTAGTGATATCAATGGGGTTGTCATCGCAACGCCGGCAGAGACGCACTTTGCTTTGGCCCGGGAAGTGCTCCTTGCGGGAAAGCATGTCTATGTGGAAAAGCCTCTGGTGCTGGAATCCGGGGAAGCCGCGGAACTCATTGATTTGGCGGATAAGAAACAGTGCTGCCTGATGGTCGGGCACCTGCTGCAATACCATCCCGCCTTCCAGGCATTGAAGGATATGGTTTCCTCGGGAGAACTGGGCAGAATCAATTATATTTATTCAAATCGTCTCAATCTGGGCAAGATCCGCCGGGAGGAGAATATCCTCTGGTCTTTTGCACCTCATGATATTTCCATGATCCTTGCTTTGGCCGGTGAGGAACCGGAGGCAGTATTGACTACGGGCGGAAATTACCTCCATCGCAGGATCGCAGACGTGACAACCATGCATCTGGAGTTTCCATCAGGCCTCAAGGCCCATATTTTTGTCTCCTGGCTTCACCCTTTCAAGGAGCAGAAACTGGTCGTGGTTGGCGATCGGAAGATGGCTGTCTTTGATGATACAAAACCCTGGTCAGAAAAGCTGCTTTTATATCCCCATGAGATTAAGTGGGAAATGGGTATGCCCATACCGGAAAAAGGCGAACCGGAACATATTGCCCTGACTCAGGGAGAACCTCTGCGCGTCGAATGTGAACAATTCCTCCACTGCATCGCAACAGGTCGGACCCCGATCACCGACGGGCGGGAAGGGTTACGTGTACTGCGGGTGCTCAATGCCGGCCAGATTTCGTTGAACGAAAACGGCAGAAGGATTATGATGCCGTCCCTGTCCGGACAAGCTGTGGAAGCCGGTCATGTTTATGTACATCATTCGGCGCTGGTTGATCAAGATGTCTCAATCGGCAAGGGGACGAAGATCTGGCATTTCTCGCATGTCTTGTCGGGGTCGCGGATCGGACAGGACTGCAATATTGGTCAGAATGTCGTTGTTGGACCGGATGTAATCGTTGGCAACCGCTGCAAGATTCAAAATAATGTTTCCGTCTATAAGGGTGTGACGCTGGAGGACGAGGTTTTTTGCGGGCCCAGTGCAGTCTTTACAAATGTTTTTAACCCGCGGGCCCATATCCGGCGCATGGATGAAATACGCCCAACGCTTTTGAAAAAAGGGGCGACCCTGGGTGCGAACTGTACCGTCGTATGCGGTCATGAGATCGGGCGTTATGCCTTTGTCGGAGCCGGGGCGGTAATTACGACCCATGTCCGTGATCATGCTCTGATGACGGGGAATCCGGCCAGGCAGACGGGATGGATCTGTGCGTGCGGGAATAAATTAGGGGCTGAGCTGTTGTGTCCCGAGTGCGGAAAACAGTATCTGGAAAAAGAACATGGCCTGATCGAGAAATGATCGAGAAATGATCTTTCCCAGATTGCTCCCGGAATGTCATTGTACATGAAACTATGGTTTACCGAAATCGGTGAGCCCCTGCCCATCGAGAAAGATGTCCGCTTACATAGATACGGGATGTTCACGAAGGCATTGGCGGAACTTGGACATGACGTGGTTTGGTGGACTTCCAGTTTTTCCCACGCCGTAAAAAAAAATGTGTACCATGAAAATGGAGACTTGGTCATAGACGGAGTTACCCTGAGAATTCTGAAGGGTCCCGGTTACAGAAAAAATGTCTCTTATCAGAGAATCGTCCATCAAAAACATTTCGCAAGGCAGTTTTTTCAGAAAGCCGCAGATTATCCGTTACCGGATATTATCATCAGCCCCGTGCCCACGCTGGAAACAGCGGCAGCTGCTGTTTCCTTGGGGCTTAAGTATAAAGTTCCGGTGTTGGTTGATATCAGGGACGAGTGGCCTGACGAATTTGTGAATTTGGCGCCCCCTTCACTGAAATGGCTGGCAAGATTGATGCTATATGGTTCATTTAAGCGGATGTCCTACATTTGTAGAAACGCGACAGGGATCATCGCCATGTCACGTCGCCAATTGAATTATGGGCTATCATTTGCGAACCGTGCCCAAGGTGAATTTGATGGCATCTTTCCGCACGGATATTCCGCTCAGAAAATAGAAGAGCGAAAATTGGTTCCTGCAAGGCAATGGTGGAAAGAACAGGGTGTCGATGAAAATGCTTTCGTGTGCTGTTTTTTCGGTACCATCGGCCGTTTTTTTAATCTGGAAACAATTATTGAAGCGGCAAAATCTATAACGAGTGAATTTAAGATGCAGTTTGTGCTGTGCGGCGATGGCAGCAGCCTGGAGAATTACAGGAAATTGGCATCCGGTGTGGATTCAATCCTCTTTCCGGGATGGGTGGACGCCCCCAGAATCGCTGCCCTAATGGAAATCTCCGCTGCCGGGCTTGCTCCTTATGCAGCCAATACCTGCATGTCCCTTCCCAATAAACCCTTTGAATACTTCGCCGGCGGCTTGCCCGTCATCTCAAGCATACAGGGAGAACTAAAACATATCCTTGCCGAGAATGATTGCGGGAGGACTTATGATGCGGATTCCGTTGGTGAATTATGCAATGTCCTTCGCGAGTTCCATGCTTCGGAACCGCGGAGGAGGGAAATGGGAAGGCGGGCAAGGCAAGTGTTTGAGCGGGATTTCTCAGTGGAAAACATAGCGAAGAAGTTTGATGACCATCTTAAAAAGATATTCGGAAACAAATTGAAAGAATCAGAGAATCATTGAAATTTCTCGCATCACTCGAAATGTGAGTGTAGAACGGCATGAATAAGCGGTTCTTTGATATTGTGGCAGCGACACTCGGATTGGTATTTTTAAGTCCGTTTTTGTTGTGGATCGCATGGCTTGTCCGGCGTGAAGATAAGGGGCCGGTATTCTATCGAGGCGTGCGGATTGGCCTTCACGGGAAGCCCTTCCGAATTTTCAAATTTCGCACCATGGTGGTAGATGCGGAAAAGACGGGGGTATTATCCACGGCGGATGATGATACACGTATTACCTATGTTGGTAAATTTCTCCGCAGGTATAAGCTCGATGAACTGCCGCAGTTGCTCAACGTCCTCAAAGGGGACATGAGTATCGTTGGGCAGCGTCCTGAAGTGAAGCGATATACGGATCTTTTCACGGAAGAAGAAAAGATCATTTTAAGCATACGGCCGGGGATTACAGACTGGGCCTCCATATGGAACGCCGACGAGGGAGCAATTCTGGCCGGGGCAGAAGATCCTGAACAGACTTACATGGAACTTATTCGACCAACGAAGTTGAAATTACAGATGAAGTATGTTAGGGAACGGTCACTTTGGATGGACCTGAAAATTATCTTTATTACCATTCTGGCGATCATTCAGCCGGAAAGCCAGGCGGTACGGAAAATAAGAGGGGGATCGTGAAAGGAGATCATAGCGGGAACTTGAATTATCCAAGAAATCTTTTGGTTAGTTTTCATCGACAGATGCTACGCATTCGCCTCTGCGAAGAGGCCTTTGTTGAACCAATCCTCGCCGGTGAGGTTCACTGCCCCTGTCATCTCTATAGCGGCGAGGAGGCGGTGGCCGTGGGAGTCTGCGCTGCCTTGACGGATCGGGACTATGTTTTCGGCAATCATCGTTCCCACGGGCATTATCTTGCCAAGGGAGGATCGATGCGGGAGATGGTTGCGGAGATCTTCTGCCGGGAGACGGGATGCTCACGAGGCCGGGGAGGCTCCATGCATCTAATTGCCCCTGATGTGGGGATGTTAGGATCAGCGCCGATTGTCGCAGGAACTATTTCTCTGGCCTTGGGAGCGGCCCTGGCTTCGACTATAAGAAGGGACGGCAGGGTAGCCGTAACGTTTTTTGGCGATGGGGCGACGGGCGAGGGGGTCCTCTATGAATGTATGAGCTTTGCCGCTTTAAAGAAGTTACCCATCATTTTTGTCTGTGAAAACAACTATTATGCGACCCATATGCCCATCAGTGAGTGCCGGGTGGGGAGGGAGATTCATGAAATTGCCCGGCCTTTCGGCATCGAGAGCCGGCAGATCGATGGCAATGATGTCCTGGCTGTCTATGATGCGGGACTTCATGCTGTTGAAAAATGCCGTGCTGGTAATGGACCAGTGTTTATCGAATGTCTGACGTACCGCTATCGGGGGCATGTTGGTCCGGATGACAATGTCCAGGGGAGCCATACAGACATACGCCCCCGGGAAGAGATCGAGCTCTGGCGGGAAAAGGATCCGATCAAGCGATTCGAGGGTTACCTGACTGACCAGCGGATCATGACCCAAGAAGAGTTGAACATGGCGAGGGAAGAGATGACCCGAGAGGTCACTGATGCCCATGATTTTGCCCGGCGGAGCCCCCTGCCCAGGGCTGAAGAGTTGGAAAGATATGTCTTCGCATAGAAAACTGAGCTACAGCTTGGCCATCAATGAAGCTCTCCACCAGACGATGGCTGCGGACCCCTCCGTATTTTTGATCGGTCAGGGGGTAAAGAGCCCCTGGTATGTGGGGGATACAGCCCAAGGATTATTGGAAAGGTTCGGTACGGACCGTGTTATTGACACCCCGGTCTCCGAAAACGCCATGACCGGTGCTGCAGTCGGAGCGGCCCTGGCGGGGATGAAACCTGTAGTCGTACATCCCCGGGTGGATTTCATGTTTTACGCCTTCGATCCCATCATTAACGAGGCGGCCAACTGGTATTACATGAACGGTGGGAAGTTGCCGGTGCCCGTAGTCTTCTGGGGCATCATTAACCGGGGCGGCGAGCAGGCGGCCCAGCATTCCCAGTCGCTGCACGGCATGTTTGCCCAAGTTCCGGGTTTGAAGGTCGTCATGCCGGCAACGCCTTACGATGCGAAAGGCTTGATGATTGCCGCTATCCGCGAACCCAACCCCGTGGTATTCATCGATGACCGCTGGCTGTACAAACTGGAAGAACCAGTGCCGGAAGAAATATACGAAGTCGAAATCGGCAGGGGCAATGTTGTGAGACCAGGGAACGATGTCACGGTGGTAGCCTCATCGTTTATGGTTCAGGAATCCATCAAGGCTGCGGAAATGCTGGTGAAAGAAGGAATCAATGTTGAAGTTGTCGACTTGAGAACAATAAAGCCCCTGGACGAAAATCTGATTCTTGCCTCGGTGCAGAAAACAGGACGACTGGTTGTCGTCGATGGGGGTTGGCGGACCTGTGGCCTAGCGGCGGAAGTATCCGCCCTCGTTTCGGAGCGGGCCTTTGGAGCGCTAAAAGCACCCGTGGTTCGGATTACCCTTCCTGATTGTCCCGCCCCGGCCAGTGCGATCCTGGAGAATGCCTATTACCGGACCAGTACGGATATTATTCGTGCGGTGAAGAGCATCCTTTGATGTTTATTTTTTGCAGAAACTTGGAGATGGTGTTCGGAAACAGAATGGGAAACATTGAGGATATTCAATGGCTCGTAAAGTAAAATTTGTTGAACCGGCAAAACTCTACCTGATGATTAGGGAAGAACTGGATAATGCCTATTTCGAGGTCATGAGCAAGGGGGAGCTGATTGACCGCGGACAGTTGCGAGCCTTTGAAGAAAACCTGGCAGCCTTTGTGGGAACAAAGTACGCCGTCGGCCTCAACAGCGGCTATGACGCCTTGCACATGTCACTCCGAGCGGCAGGAATCGGTAAAGGCGACGAGGTGATCGTGCCGGCCCATACCTTTGTGGCGACGGCTTCGGCGGTAGTCAATGTCGGCGCCAAGCCGGTACTGGTTGATGTAGGTAAGGATTTTAATATTGATTGCTACAAAATAGAGGAGGCCATAACTTCCCGAACTAAGGCCATTATTCCTGTTCATCTGAGTGGCTACATGGCCGATATGGTCCGGGTCATGGAAATTGCCGATAAATACCGGCTGGTGGTAATCGAGGACGCCTGTCAGAGCCTGGGAACGAGCATGGAAAGTGATGAAGCAACAGGCAATAGACAAAAGGCAACAGATATCAAACAACAAGCGCCAAATACCAAAAACACCAGGCGGATGGCGGGTTCATGGGGCTTTACGGGCTGCTGGAGTTTTTATCCTTTTAAAATTCTGGGAGGCTATGGCGACGGCGGCGCCATTACGACCAATGACCCGGACGTCGCACTTTTTGCCACCAGGATGCGTTACAACGGTGAGGACCGCCATAGCGGAGAATACCACGGCCACGGTTTCACCTGTCTTTTAGACAATATGCAGGCGGCTTTCCTGGATGTAAAGCTTCGCTATCTTCCCCAATGGATAGAAAGACGCAAGGCCATCGCAACAAAATACCGAGCTGCCTTGTCTGATCTGCCGGATCTTTTGCTGCCCCATTATGACGATCCTCGGCGGGATCATGTCTATCAGAACTACACGGTGCGGTCTAAACAGGGGAATGATTTCTCGGAATTTATGAAGGCCAACGGGGTGGAGGTGCTGACCCAGTTCCGCAAGCCCTATTACCGTCACGAAGCCCTGAAATTAGAGGACAGGAGTTTTCCGGAAACAGAGGTTCTGAGCCGGGAAGTCTGTTCTCTGCCCATGAATGTTGAAATTGATGATAGGGATATTGATTACGTGATCGAGGTGGTCAGGTCGTTTTACAGTGAACGGGAAAAATGAAGAGTGACGGCTTCGCAAAAAGTCATCTTTACCGTCACCCCGGCGGAGGCCGGGGTCCAGAACGCCTCAGAACTACTGGATTCCGGTCTTCGCCGGAATGACAAATAGAGGCGAAATGGGACTTTTTGCAATTTCGTCAAGATCGGGAGAAGAGAGGTCTAATGACTTTAAGTTTAAGTAAACGTCATGAATGGGTGCTCCAGTCGGAGATCCGTAATATGTCCATTGAGTGTGACCGCGTCGGAGGAATAAATCTTTCCCAGGGTGTCTGCGATACGGAAGTTCCCCTCGTTGTCCGGCAGGGGGCGCAGGAGGCGATGGATCAGGGGGTTAACACCTACACCCGCTATGACGGACTGGAGGAACTACGGAAAGCGATCGCGGATAAACAGAAAAGGTTTACCGGCATGGAAGTCGATCCCGAAGGGGAGATCATCGTCAGTTCCGGGGCTACGGGGGCCCTGTACTGCACCTGCCTGGCCCTTTTGAATCCCGGAGATGAGGTTATCGTCTTTGAACCTTTTTATGGTTATCATATCAGCACCCTTATTGCTACGGGGGCGGTACCTGTTTATGTTCCCCTGGAACTGCCGGACTGGTCATTCACCAGAACTTCCCTGGAAAAGGCGTTGACGCCGAGAACCCGTGCCATCATTATCAATACGCCGGCCAATCCCTCAGGCAAGGTTTTCAGCAAGAAAGAA
>JANXZC010000143.1 GCA_025355725.1 Syntrophus sp. (in: bacteria) | reverse complement strand
TTTGGGACGGATATCAAGGATGATCCTGTAGGTGTCCAATCCATCCATGCCGGGGTCCATAACCATGTCCAGAACGATGAGATCGACCTCATGCTCTCTCATGTACCCCACCGCGCCTTCACCACTGGAGACGCTCACGACTTTGTAATTGAGCTTCCCGAGAATACCTGCCGCCAGGTCACGCTGCTCCTTTGTATCGTCCACAATGAGAATGGATTCTCCATTTCCCATGTATTCGGAAATGGGAACGGCAATGCCTTCCGCCGCGATGTCTTCCCTAGTCACGGGGAAATAAAGGGTGAAGGTGCTTCCTTTTCCTTCTTCGCTCGCCACATTAATGTAGCCATGATGATCCTTCACCGTACCCCAGACCACCGCCAGCCCCAAACCTGTTCCGCTCCTTCCCATAATCTTCTTGGTATAAAAGGGCTCAAATATCCGTTTCAGATCGTCATCATGGATACCTTCCCCCATGTCGGATACGGCAAGGACAACATAGTCACCTTCCCGGATCTGGTCATAGCCATGAATGGGCCTGTCAAGATACTGATTGGTAGTTTTGATAGTCACCCTCCCGCCTTTCGACATGGCTTCACTTGCATTGGAAATCAAATTATACAGCGACTTACCGAGATGTACGGAAGAACCTGAAATGTTAAGGAGATCCGGTTCAAGATCTATTTCGATCTTTACCGAGGGATGTCGAAAGGATAAATTCGTCCACTCAGGTGACTTTTGATTATCGGCGATGATCTTGTTCAGGTTAAGAACTTGTCTGCCTGGGACGCCCCTCCTGGCCAGAGTCAGTAGATCGTCCACGATCGCAGCCGCTTTCATGCCTCCGCTCATAATGTTCTCAAGGCCGCGCCTGAGGGGACTTGAGTCATCCACACCGTCAAGGAGCATTTCAGAATAGCCGACGACAATGCCCAGGACATTGTTGAGATCATGGGCGACTCCCCCCGCCAGGGTTCCCAGGGCCTCCATCTTTTCCGCCCGATGCAGGCGCTCTTCCAGGCTGCGCTTTTCCTCCTCAATCCTGCGACTTTCAGTGATGTCAATCGTGTAGCCGGCCAGATAGCGGAGCTTTCCCTCATATTGGATCGGGAATTTTATAGTCGTATAGACCCGTCCGTTTAATTCTTCTTCAATACTTACCTGTTTTCCCTCATTTAATGTTCGCAGATCGTCTGCAACCATCCTTTTTGCAAGATCGGACGGAAAAAGCTCGTCCATGGTTTTACCGAGTAATTCAGCTATCGGTTTCCCCAGCATTTTCTCATAATTACGACTTAACCGAACTGCTCTGATCTGATCATCTTTAAAAAAAACATAGATCGGACTATTCTCCATAAACTGGTTGAAAATTTCCTGGCTTTCCCGTAGTTCCTCCTCCACCCGTTCGCGTTGCAGACGGTTTACCATCAACACGCCCAGTAAGGCGGTTCCCATCGGATAGATCAACATGACCGGCAGGGAGATGCTTGAAAGGACCCGCAGAGCTGTCGCCCAGGGTAGCGTGAGCATCAGGGCCAGCATGGCCAGATGAATCACCATGCCGAATAGGTAGAGTTGGCGCCAGGAGATATCTGCGAGGGGACGGCGACGAAAGTGCCGCCAGGCGATTCCGATCAATCCTGATGTGAGGATAACGGCAACGCCCGTCCAGGCCCCTGTTCCTCCCTGATAAAAACGAAATGCTATGGTCATCGCCATCGCTATGGCGGCGGATAATGATCCGAAAAAGAGTCCGGATATGCCGATCAACACCGAACGTGTATCAAATACGATTCCCGGCATGAATGTCCAGGGCGTCATCATGACGGTGACGCCAATGGTGCCGATAGCGAGACCAAGAGAGATCTGTTGGAGGAACGAATGACCTGTCCGCCAACGACTCGCGGTCACGTCAAAGATGAAAGCGATTGTCAGCAGTAGGGCGGCGTTCTGAACCAAGCCAAGAAAGGATGTATCATTCATAAGGGATATCCTTGTTTCCCGCACCTCCTTCCAGCATCTCCCGCACCTTTTCCGAAAACATTTGCAGGTGAAAGGGTTTCTGGATGAAGCCGTTGCAGCCGCGGTCGAGGATATCCTGGGCTTGGCCTGTGAGGCTGTAGCCGGTGGAAAGAAGGACCCGAACGGTGGGGTCGATCTTCCGGAGACGGTCAAAGGTTTCGCTGCCGGAGATTCCCGGCATGATCATGTCCAGGATGACAAGATCAATTTCCTCCTTTTTTTCCATAAATACCGCCAAAGCCTCCTGACCGTTTGTCGCAAGATAAACATGGTAATTGAGGGATTCCAGCATATCCCTGGTAACATCGAGATTTATCGGTTCGTCATCCACCAGAAGGATGATTTCTTTCCCTTTGACCGTTTCCCGCAGAGAAATCACTTCAGTTAAAACGGCCTTTCCCGAGGCGGGAAGATAGATGGAAAAGGTTGTCCCCTGGCCTGGTTCGCTCTCCACACGAGTCGTTCCTCCGTGACCCTTGACGATGCCATAGACTGCGGCCAGGCCCAGACCGGTCCCTCTCCCCATTTCTCTCGTCGTAAAGAAGGGGTCGAAGATGCGTTGCTTTGTGTTTTCGTCCATCCCTATCCCCTTATCGGCCACGGAGACAAGGATGTATCTTCCCGGCGGCAGGGCGACGTCCGCCGTATCCGTCCCATCGAATTGGACATTACTGGTTTCGATAAAGAGATCGCCTCCCCCCGGCATGGCCTGCCAGGCGTTGACATAGAGGTTCATCAGTACCTGTTCTATCTGTCCGGCATCGGCCTCAACCGTCCAGAGATCATCCTGAAGCTTGCTGTAAACGGCAAACTCTTTTTTTGTCATGCTAAAGATGGAGGAGGTTTTGTTGATGAGATCGTTGATATTCACTGATTTGACCTCATATCTGCCCGCCTGGGCGAACCCCAGGAGCTGTTTGGTGAGATCGGCGCCGCGCCGGATCTGCGCCTCGATTCGTTTCAGTTGTTCATAATGGGGATGTGAAGCTTCCAGATCCTGAATCATCAGTGAGGTGTATCCTTGAATGCCCATCATTAAATTATTGAAATCATGGGCGA
>JANXZC010000142.1 GCA_025355725.1 Syntrophus sp. (in: bacteria) | reverse complement strand
ATCTCCGATGAAATCGCCAACGGCAAAGCGCCCGTTGAGGGGCAGGTACGGTCCAATGAAAGAAAAACAACGGGCGATCTTCGTTTCAAAATCATTTTCCTGTGCATGAATTACACTCAAAGATTCCATCATTCGCCTGACGTGGTGATAGGCACTTGCACTATTGGTCGGGTCAAAAGAACCGGAAAAATCTTCAGGGATCTTTTCCAAATGAGATGGCGCCTTGCCATAAACAGCCCCGGAGCTTATTAAAAGTATCTTTTTAATATTTCCCCGAACACAAAAATCGAGAACCCGTCTTGTCCCGGTCAACATTTCACTGACCATGGAAAGGTTGCTTGCTTTTTCATCGGCAGGCTGCTGATAGACGGCACTATGAATCAGGCAGGAAAACGGTCCTTCCGGGAATTCAAAGTTTTGCACGTCGCCTTTGTGAAACCGTATCGCCTTATGGTGGTATAGATGGGGCGCCTTTTTTTCAAAGGCCTCCGGATTTCTGGATAGGACAAGGGCTGATGCATTTAAATCCAATTTGTCGTTGGCCCAGGCAAAACTCTCCAGAAGCCAGCAGCCGAAAAAGCCAGTGCCGCCGGTAATGAAGATTTGTTTACCCCGCAGCTCTTCCCACAGGTCACGGGTGTGGGTGAGGATATGATCGAGGTCTTCCGATAAAGGATTATTCACGATGCTCCTACCACGTATTCCAGTCGCCTGGCACATTTCCCAGAGTGATTCGAGGTAGCGCAGATCTCGGTCCGCATCCATGCACTGAGAGCTCTGAATTTCGGCGGAAATGCGGAGATAGCTCCCTTATTAATTTCATGATCAGATACCTTCTTTGACTTTATAGATGGTCGGATGTGCTTCCGTATCCTGGCGATGGGCCGTTAGATCAGCGGCCAGGCCTCGGATCGCCATGGTATTGCCACTCGTTTCCACAGCCAGGCTCTGGATCGCAACGGTATTGTTACTTGTCTCCGCCGCAACGATATCAAGCTTGTGTTCGAGGCAATCTATACGTTTGTCCAGTCGCGTTTCCACGCGATCGATCTTTTCCGAAAGCATCTGGAAGCCCTCGCCGATAAACGAAAGCTGTTTCTGAAAATCCTCTCTTTGGACAGTCAATTGATGTTTAAATTCTTCCTTGATCTCATCTTTGAACGAGAGCAGATCCCTTTTAATATCAAACTTGAATTTCTGTGAGTCTTCCTTGATCTCATCTTTGAATGAGTTCAGATCCTCTTTGATTTCACCCTTAAATTTTTGTGAGTCTTCCTTGATCTCATCTTTGAATGAGTTCAGATCATTTTTGATTTCACAATTGAATTTTTGTGAGTCTTCCTTTGTTTCGCTACGGAACTGGAAGAAAAGCTGCTCAAGGCGACTGAAATCTTCGTTATTCATATTCTTACTTTCCCCTTAATATCAATGTTTTCGACTGTCTTTTTTCGAGTGTCGAGAATCGACGCTCTGGAAGCTTATAATATTATTTAGCAAATGAACGAGTGTCAAAAAGTTTTGCCTCCAGTAAAATGACCGGCGGTCAGCAAACAGGGTGATTGGTAAATAGTGAACGGTTAAAGGCAAAAGATCCATTCCTCTGATTTTCGTGCATCTAAGCCAGTTCCCTGCTCGGCGGCGCTCCGTCTTCCCCGGCTTCGGTAGGATTCATATAGACATCCAGGGCCTCCTGGAGGGCGATAATGGAATCGTTGACGACGGTGCGGTCTTCTTCGGACCAGTTCGCATTGTCGGCCTTCTCTACCCTATCCCGCGCCTGATCGAGGCTCCGGCAAAGGCCGGCGGCAGGGGAAAGGGCGGCGCCACGCTTCCGGGCCCCTTCCTGGTCCTTCTGCATCTGCTCCTTGAGCTTGGCATAAGCGGTGTTCATGGCCCGCTCCTGGGTCTTCCGGGAGATTTCGACGAGCTTGGTCTTGGCAATTTTGCGGTCACTGCGGCAGTCGTCCCGGATCCCCTGGGGTAGGCGCATCAGGGAAATGGATTCGCTGATGGTGCTCCGGGGTTTGCCGAGGATGTCACCCAACTGCTCCTGGGTGTAGTTCTGCTCACTCAATAGGCGCTGGAGGGCTTCCGCCTCTTCGATGACGGTGAGGTCCTGGCGCTGGAGATTCTCGACCAGGGCGATCTCGGCGTGGTTCCCTTCGACGTAGATGGCAGGGAGGATGAGGAGGCCGACCTGCTGGGCCGCGAGGTAGCGACGCTCCCCGGAGACGATGAGGAGAGAGGGGCTCTCCTCGGTGTCCCGAAAGAGAAGGGGTTGGAGTATCCCATGCTTCTTGATGGAAGCGGCCAACTCGGCAAGGGCGTCGGGCTCGATGACCTTCCGGGGCTGATCGGGGTCCGGCTTGAAGTCAATAATTGAGATCTGGTACAACTTGCCTTTTTCGTAAGTGGTCACTTCATGCTCCTCCTTTTAGGGCCTACCATACCGTTTTGACATACGGGTAGTTTCTGATTTTTTCGTCTTTCGTGACTAGAATTGCTCCCATTGAAACGGCCGTGGCAATGATTATGCGATCCGCAGGATCATTGTGCAGAGCACCCGGCAACTCGACTGATTTCAGGGCGATACTGTTGCTGACGGGCACAAAGTTAAGGAATGGAATGGCTTCAGAGGCGGCAACCCAATCGCCCACACTCATCGTCAGTTCCAACCTGCCTCGCGAGACAAGAATGGCAACCTCCCAAGTGCTGATGGCGGAAATGAAAACGTTCCTTTCCGTCACCGCCGCATCGATGATGCCTTTCGCCGTCTCTGAAAGGTATGCCGGACTGCTGACAAACCAGATCCAGGCATGGGTGTCCAATACAATCATTGCAGCGCCTTCCAATCTTCCGGGGCAACCGGTTCCGTGGGATCGTCGTATTTCAGAACGGAATTGCGCAAAATCTTCAGACGATCCCCAGGATCGGCGGTATAGGGAATGACCTTCAGCACCGGCCGCCCTCTATCTGTAATAATCAGACTTTCTCCGCTTTCTTCAATCAGACGAAAATATTCCAATGATCGTGGCTTGAACTGAGATTTCGAGACCATACGTTCCATATCTTGATCCTCCCGACTTTCATGCAAGCATGGTCATATGACCATAGTCACATCGGATTGTCAACCCGAGAAAATGGGAAATCCGGGGACATCCTTACCACGTCTTCCAGGGCCCCTGGCCCGCTTCCCAGAGGGATTCGAGGTAGCGCAGATCCCGGGCCGTATCCATGCATTGCCAGAAGCCTTCGTGCTGGTAGCCGCAGACCTTGCCTTCGGCGGTCATGGTTTCCATCGGGGCGTGCTCCCACATGACGTCGTCCTGGATATAGTCCAGCGCCGCCTGTTCAATTACAAAAAAGCCGCCGTTGATCCAGCCCTCGTGAAGGGTGGATTTCTCCTTGAAGTGGGCGATTTTAACTCCCTGAAATTCCAGGGCTCCAAAACGGGAGGGGGGACGCACCGCCGTCAGCGTCACCAGGGACCGCTGCTTTTTATGAAAGCGCATGAGATCGGCGAGATTAACATTGCAGACGCCGTCTCCATACGTCATCATGAAAGCGCCCTTCCCCAGCAGCCCCGCCAGGCGTTTCAGGCGGCCGCCGGTCAGGGTGTCCGGTCCCGTATCCACCAGGTGCACCGTCCAGCTCTCACCGTGATTCTCGTTGATCATGCGGACCTGACCGTCATCGAGGCTGACGGTGAAGTCTTGCCGCAGGGTATAAAAATCCAGGAAATACCGCTTGATCATCTCGCCTTTGTAGCCCAGAGCCAGGATGAATTCATTGAAGCCGTAACGGGAGTAATGCTTCATGATGTGCCAGAGGATGGGCCGCCCGCCGATCTCCACCAGGGGCTTGGGACGGACTTCCGTCTGCTCCGCCAAGCGCGTCCCCATACCGCCGCAAAGGATGACGACTGGAATATTCTTTTTCATCGTTTCACTAATTCCCATATTATTTCAATTACATACTCCAACATTTCCCTGCTCAGCCCCGGATACACCCCGATCCAGAAGACCTGATTCATGACGAAATCGGAGTTCTTCAGGTCGCCGATCTTGCGGTGCGGCGCCTCCCGGAAGGCCGGCTGGCGGGTGAGGTTGCCGCCAAAGAGGAGCCGCGTATCGATCTTCGCCTGATCCAGATGGCGAATCAGCTCCCGCCGCGTGAACGGCGCTTCCGGACGGACAGCAAGGGGAAAGCCGAACCAGCTCGGTTGCGAGTTCGGCGTCACCTCCGGCAGGATAAAGAATTCCTCAAGATTTTTCAAGCCATTATAAAGGATCTGAAAATTCCGCCGCCGGATTTCGATGAACCGGGGCAGCTTCTTCAATTGAGCCCCCCCCAGGGCCGCCTGGAAATCCGTCAGCTTCAGGTTATAGCCGATATGGGAATAGACATACTTGTGATCGTAGCCAAAGGGAAGATCGCCGAATTGCTGGTCAAAACGCCGTTTGCAGGTGTCGTTGCGGCCCGTCTCGCACCAGCAGTCCCGCCCCCAGTCCCGGAATGATTCGACCAGTTTTTTCAGTTCCCCGTTCTTCGTAACGACAGCGCCCCCCTCCCCCATCGTGATGTGATGGGCCGGATAGAAGCTGAAGGCGGCGAGATCACCAAAACTGCCTACCCGACGCCTGTCAGGTTTCTCGCTTTCACCGATCCGGGCCGGGCGTTGCACCTCCGGTGCAGGCAGGATTTCCCGCTGCTCGTTATGCCGATGCTGAGGAATGCTATCCACAGGATGTAAATCATAGGCCGCCCCCAGGGCGTCGCAACTGTCCTCGATGAGCCAAAGATCATGTCTCCGGCAGAATGCAGTAACGGCCTCAACATCGAAGGGATTGCCGAGGGTATGGGGCAGGAAGGCGGCCCGCGTCCTGGGGCTGAGTGCTTCTTCAAGCTGGGAGACATCCACGTTATAGGTCGGGATAGTAACATCGACGAATACCGGAACCAACTGCTGCTGAACGATGGGATTGACCGTCGTGGGGAAACCGGCGGCCAGGGTGATCACTTCATCTCCCGGTTGGAGGCGTCGCTCCTTCAACTTCGGCGACGTCAGGCAGGCCAGGGCCAGCAGGTTGGCGGAAGACCCGGAATTGCACAGCAGGGTATGGCGGACGTCCAGATATTCAGAAAAAGATTTCTCAAAGGCATGGGCAAAACGCCCCGTCGTCAACCAGAAATCGAGGACCGCCTCCATCACCGTGGTCATATCCTCGGCGTCATAGACCTTGCCGGAGACAGGGACCAAGGTCTCCCCGGGGATGAACGGCGCCTGTCGGCGCGGTGCATGGCTGGCAGCGAAATAATCTGCTACCGCATCGCGAACCGGTTTTCTCAAACCCTCTTCATTCATGGCAATATCCGATTTACCTTTGAGCCCACCTAACACCCTTTTCTCTTGCCGTCTTCATGTATTCCCCAATCTGCTTCGCACAGAAGCTATAGACAGCTTCCTGCGCAGCGCCCCGGTAAAACATTTTATACCACTCCGCCGTCATCTCAATAGTCTGCTCCATCGCAAGGGCGTTTCGCCAGCCCAGATAGCTTGCCGCCTTGTCGCAGCAAAGCCGCAGGGTGGCGGCTTCATGGACCGCCCCCGCTTCGGACAGATCCTGCCATTCCCCGGCGCCCCAGGCCTGAACGAAACGGGTTACCACCTCGGAGACCGTCAAATCAGCCGTATTGTCAGGCCCGAAATTCCAGCCGCCGCAGTATTTCTCCGGTTCTTCCCACAGGCAGGCGCCCAGCCATAGATACCCGCTGAGGAGTTCCAAAACATGCTGCCAGGGGCGGATGGCGTGGGGATTCCGGATGGCAATGGATTTTCCCATACTCAAGGCGCGGACGCAATCGGGAAGCAGACGGTCCCGCCCCCAATCGCCCCCGCCGATGGCATTTCCCGCCCGGCACGAGGCAGCGCCGATCTTCCTGCCGCCACTGGCAGAATTGTTGAAAAAGGAGCGTAGATAAGACGCAAAGACCAGTTCCGCACACCCTTTAGAGGCGCTGTAAGGGTCATGACCGCCCATGGGATCGTTTTCACGGTAGCCCCAGACCCATTCCCGGTTTTCATAGCATTTGTCGCTCGTAACGTTGACCAGGACCCGGACGCTGTCCGTTCGGCGCACCGCCTCCATAACATTCACCGCCCCGCCAATATTGGTATCAAAGGTCGTCTTGGGATCTTCATAGGATGAACGGACCAAAGCCTGGGCCGCCAGATGAAAAACCATCTCTGGCTGATACCGGGTAAAGGCATCCATGAGTTGATCCAGATTCCGGACATCCCCGTGAACATGGGTAATCCTGTCCCCCAAACCCGAAGCGGCAAAATTATTGGGATCACTCGGCGGCTCCAGGGCATAACCGACAACCTCCGCCCCCAACTCCTTTAGCCAGATAGCCAGCCATGAACCTTTGAAACCCGTATGACCCGTAACAAGAACCCGGCTCTTTTTGTAGACGTTATGAAAAATCATCCCTTTTATCCTGTTATAAATTGTTTAATGAATTGATTTTATTCTACATCAAACCACCACAATTCTTCCAACGACATCCTGAAAGAACTCCCCTGACCAGACCTCAAGAGCGTCAAGGTTTTTCACGAAAGGTTCCACTTCCTTCCTCGCCTGATTCACGTCCAGTTTATCTATCGCTTCCGTCGTCAGGGCGAAAAACTTCTCGGGGGCCATCAGTTCACCTTGTTTCAAGTGCCCACTTTGGATCATTCTTTGCTCCAGGTGACTCAAATGAAGTCGGGGATGGTTTGCGGCATACCAGATCAGGTCATACCAGTCGCGGCCCTTGACCCGGCTCTTCCATCGCCGGCAGAGGACGGCGTGCATCTTGCCGGCAAACAGATCGGGAAGAACAAACGTCCGGACCGAAAACGGGATCGGCTGTAAAATAAACTTGTTTTCAGTTGAAAAGCCGGGTGGCGGATCCGTATCGACCTCGATCTTGATCTTCAGGATCTGGCCACGGGGAATCGGCCAGGCGTTTTTTCCGTTCGCCCTGATTGTGAGCAGGTGCTTGAGCGTATTGGCCTTCAGAAACGCCGACTGCACAGGGCTTTCGTCCTTCTTTTCTCTGGTCGTCATTTTGGCCTCGAACCCGAACGACTGCAACTCCCGCTCCACGGCGCCGCTATACCGGGAAAGGTCAAAATCATTCATAGGCTTGAGCAGTGAAAAATCGAGGTCTTCTGAAAAACGGTCCATTCCGTAAAGAATCCGGAGAGCCGTGCCGCCGTAAAAGGCTGCCTTCTCGAAAAACTTGCTTCGCCAGAGACCAAGGAGGGCAATCTCCTGCATGATCTCCCGCAGGGCCCGCACATAGTCCTCAACGCTTTGGCATTCATACCGGTTCAGCATGCGGGCAATCGCTTCATTCATGGCTGTTATCCTTTCCGGCCAGCCGACGGACCAGACCGCTCAGCAATCGGAGCTTCCGGGACCGGTAGCGATCGGCAATCACAGAGATTGTCTCCCCATTCAGCCTTCCCAGCCCCTCGGGATCTATCCGCAGGCTGTCCAACAGATAAGTCCTCATTTCCACCTGGGTACGAATCGCCGTTCCCCGATCAGCCTGGATCTTATCCGCCAACGCCTTTTCCGGAGTGGCGATCAGGAAAGAACGTCCCCTTTCGAGCTCCACTTGGTCGATGCCGATCGGGTAGGCTCTCATGGGAACGCCGTGATAAATGAAAAGGCCGACAGAGGTGGAAAAGCGCCTGCCCCGGCTGACGGTAATCGACGTCACCGCTTCAACTCTTTCGGGAATCAGGCCGTAGTAATGCAAGGCGTAATCGAGGGAAATATAGGAAGGACCGCAGATCATATTTGCCAGGACCTCTGTAGAGAATGGCCGCCGCTTGTATCTCTCCCCAAAAACGTAAATGCCCTTTTTTACCCGGACGACAGCCCCCTGTTTCAGCAGGGACGTGATCTTGTCACGGGGGCGGTCGTATTCCCGCAAACTGTCCAAGAGAGCATGATAATCAAACTCCTCTCCCGCTATCTTTGCACGCAGTTCTTCCATCACTTCTGTTTCCCTTGACATCATGGATTGCGGGAGCGATATAACATAATCCATCGTGGTATGTCGACAGATATTCGACATACCACGTTTATATTGACGATTCAGCGGCAAGCAATGATCCGCATGAAAAATCATCCCTTTCATCCTGTTATAAATTGTTTAATGAATTGATTTTATTCTACATACATACGGCAAGGAAGTCAAACGCTGTTTCATTGAATATCTTCATCCTCTGATTTCATTATACCCAAAGCTTGCCTGAGATTATTCCCCTCTTCCTGAAAACCCTGATCAAGCAACAGAGCCTTCCGAAAATGATGATCGGATTTCTTGTTTCATTTCCCAATTAATGGCCGGAGTCCCTTTGCTGTTGCAGTGCAAGCGCCAGATTATCCTGGGCTGCCTTGTAATGCGGATTGATCTGCAATGCTTTACGGAAATGCAAAATGGCATTATTCAGATCTCCCTGATTTGCATAAATTATGGCCAAATTATTCCAAGCCTCTACAAAATCCGGCTTAATAATCAAGACCTCTCGGTAATGTGAGACCGCATTCTGGTCCCGCTTGAGGATCGCAAAAGCAACTGCAATGTTGAAGTGCACTTTGACATTGCCGGGATCAAGACGAAGAGCTTCGGTATACTGGGAAACAGCACCAGTGATAT
>JANXZC010000128.1 GCA_025355725.1 Syntrophus sp. (in: bacteria) | reverse complement strand
TTCCCATGGCGGGGCGGATCAGACTATTGAGCTCCTTGCCGCGTCCCCCCTTGTTTCCAGGATACTGGTCATTCACGATGGCAATCCCCTGCCTGCCTGGCCGAAGTGCCAGGTAATTCGAGGGGATACACTGGCATCGGGATGGATTCTGGAGGCCATCCTGAAAAAAGTCCGTACCCGGTACTTTCTTGTGATTACGGGGGAAAGGGCTATTGATATTAGCTCGCGTGCCCTGGAACGGCTCGTTGATGTCATCGAGACGACGGGGGCGGGGATGCTTTACAGCGACTATGAGGAGACGACGCCCGACGGCGCCCGCAGGGAACGGCCCGTAAATGATTATCAATTGGGAAGTGTCCGGGATGACTTTCATTTCGGTCCGGTGCAATTTTTCTCCACCCTTGCTGTCCGGCAGGCCCTCGTCGGCAGCGGGCCCCTCCTGGTGACAAAATATGCCGCTTTGTATGACCTGCGCCTGAAGCTTTCCCTGACGGCGCCGATTGTTCATCTGCCGGAGCGCCTTTACGGGACCTGTGTACCCCCGGAGATGAATAAAAAGGGCAAAGAGCAAGCGGAAAATAAGGGCAGCGATAAATCGCAGAACGAGGAAACGCATTTTGCCTATGTGGATCCCCGGAATCTTGCCTATCAGCAGGAGATGGAAATGGTGGCCTCGGAGCACCTCCGCCGCCTCGGGGCCTGGCTTCCACCATCATTCAGAAGACTGCCCGCCGACCGGGCGGTTTATCCCGTGGCGGCCAGTGTGATAATCCCTGTCCGGAACCGGGTAGAGACAATTGCCGACGCCGTCCGCAGCGCCCTGGCCCAGGAAACGGATTTTTCCTTCAATGTCCTCGTGGTGGACAACCATTCCACCGACGGTACGACCTCCATCGTCTCGGAGCTGACAAAACGTTATCCCCAGGTGCGGCTCCTGGTCCCGGAGCGGCGGGATCTCGGCATCGGCGGTTGCTGGAACGAGGCGGTCTATTCCCCCCATTGTGGAAAATACGCCGTTCAGCTCGATTCCGACGATCTCTACGGAGGTCCGGAGAGCCTGCAACGGTTGGTAGCTGTTCTGAGGGGGGGGCTCCATGCCGCCGTTATCGGGTCCTACACCCTTGTGGACAGCAAGGGCGCTGAAATCCCGCCCGGCCTTGTGGATCACCGGGAATGGACGGAGGAGAACGGTCGGAACAACGCCCTGCGGGTGAACGGTTTCGGCGCCCCCCGGTCCTTCCGGACGGACATTCTCCGGCGCTCGGGTGGGTTTCCAAACGTGAGCTACGGAGAGGATTACGCCGTCTGTCTGAGAATATCCCGGGATTACCGGATCGGCCGGATCTACGATAGCCTTTACCTGTGCCGACGCTGGGAAGGAAACACCGACGCCGCTCTCTCCATAGAAAGAACTAATGGAAACGACGCCTACAAAGACAGGCTCCGAAGCCTGGAGATCATGGCCAGACAAAAAAAATAAAGAGGAGTGAGCATTGAATACATCAGATTATTTGTCAGTTCCTGAAAGGATATGGAGCAAATTTGACGGCGCCCCGGGAGGGACATCCCTGGAGGCAATGTGCGGCGAGCTTTTCTCTCAGCAGCTCTTTAACTGGCAGGAGTTCGCCCTCGCCCATATGAATATGAAAGGGGCCTGGCTCCGGGAGATAACTTCCGGGCAACATACACTATTAGTCCAGTTCAATCAGGGCCGGACCGTCAGCGCCACCGCCGCCCTTGATGCGGGGACCATCAGGAGGCGACCCTGCTTTCTCTGCGTGTACCATCTGCCGGATGCACAGAAGGCGGTCCTTTACCGGAAGACCTTTCTGATTCTTGTCAATCCCTATCCGATCTTTTCCCCCCATTATACGGTCGTCCATGTTGACCATGAGCCCCAGGGGCTCGATAGACATATCGGCGACCTTCTTGTCCTGGCCCATGATCTGGGACCGGCCTTCACGGTTTTTTACAATGGTCCCCGCTGTGGGGCTTCCGCCCCGGATCATCATCATTTTCAGGTCTGCCCGGCGGGAATTATGCCTGTTGAAAAGGCTTGGGAAGAAGTGGAAAGGGAGACCCTGATTGCGGATCGGGAGGACGTGTCATTTGGCGTTATGAGGCTGCCGGGGAGAAGCGCCCTGTGCGTGGAAGGAAGCGTCCCGGAGGCTTTGGAGGCATTCCTGAAGCGGCTGATGGGGGCAATGGGAGAGGTCATGGGCAGTGCGGAAGAGCCCATGTTCAATCTTTTCTGTACGAAAAAAGAGGGAAAGTGGCGGCTGCTTATTTTCCCCCGCCGTAAACATCGACCGGACGCCTATTACCGGGAGGGCGAAGACAGCATCCTCGTGACGCCCGGGGCCGTGGAAATGGGCGGTTTGCTGATTACGATCCGGGAAGGCGATTTCCTCAAAATGACCCCGGCCCTTGCCGAGGAGATCTATCGGGAGGTGTCCCTGCCACCGGAGGAAATTGAAGAAATCGTGAATCGTATGAAGTAGTTGCAATAATGAGAAATCCATCGCGCCTAACCCCTCCCCCGTCAAAGGGGAAGGGAATTTGCGGACTTTTTATCAGTTTGTCATTATTTATTATACTGACGGGAGGATCCGGCATGACGAATGAGCAACATGGGGCAGCGCCCATTATCGACAGTCGGATGACTTTCCGGGAGGCCATAGCCGGGACCAGGGCCCCAACCGAGGTCGTGGGGGATCTATGCCTTTTGGATGTCCGGTATTATTCTTTTGACGGGATGCTCCACCAGGGGCAGTTGGTTGTTCACAAGGACGTCCGGGCAGATGTCGCGGAGATCTTCCGGCTTATCGAAAGGCTGAAATTTCCCGTTAACAAGGCCATCCCCATCGTTGCCTACGGCTGGTCCGACGACGCCTCCATGGCGGATAACAACACCTCCGCTTTCAACTACCGGACCGTGGCGGGGACGAAACGACTCTCCCGTCATGCCTGCGGTCTGGCCGTGGACATCAACCCCGTCCGGAATCCCGTGGTCTATAACAGCGGGCGGGTATCACCTCCGGGTGCTGTTTACCGGCCCGGCGACCCCGGTGTTCTGACGACCGGTCACCCCGTTGTGGAGGAATTTCTCAAGCGAGGCTGGCAGTGGGGGGCCAACTTCAAGTCCATGAAGGACTATCATCACTTCGACAAGATCATGGCGAGGTAGGTCCGGGGCTCGAACGCCCTGATTCCCAGCTTTTCGGCCAGGGCGAGGACTTCCTGTTCAATCACCTCTTTGTCTTCCCCCATCTTTTCCAGTTCTACAAAGGTTCCCAGCCCCACGACGTCATCGAGACAGACGGTGGCGCCCTCCAGATAGAAGACAGCGCGCTCTTTTTCGACCATCCCCACATGCCGGAAGTCCAGTCTGTCCAGGATGGACTTCATTGTTTCATAATCACCGATTTCCGTTTCCGCCTCAAAGCGGATCTTGGCCGTTCCTGCCATCCTTGGTCCTTTGTAAGTAATGCGGCATTGGCCGTTTGTTATCCGCAGGCGCAGGGCTTCGTGGGTCTGGCCGAAATCACGGGACGGGTGCTGATAATAATGATCCCTTTCCTGAAAGATCGGCCCCGCCACCGCCCCCACCTGACCTAGGATTTCCTTCATGGACTCGGGATCGGCGAGGACCGCCTTGATTTCTATTTCGAGCATAGTCGTTTACGGGCAGCGCCGCCTCCTGAATTCGATAATGCTGATGATATGATTTCAAAATTAAATCTTTGTCAATGAAATTAAACAGTCGCCATTAATTAGCAGGGGTTTTCAGATCCAAGGTAGTTGACAATTAGCACCGGCATCCTATCTTATTGGAAAGTATTTATCAGGGAGAAAAACATGAAAAGATTTCTTGGTTATTTATTGATCATATTCATCGGTCTGGCGGTGGGTTGCCAGAGCGCCAATGGCGACAAACAGGAGGTTAAAAAGGTCATGGAAACGACCAGTTCTCAGTTTAAAACAGCTACTTTTGCCGGCGGCTGTTTCTGGTGCACCGAGGCAGATTTTGAAAAGATTCCCGGTGTCGTGAAGGTAATCTCCGGATATACGGGGGGAGCGAAGGACAAGCCGACTTACGAGGAAGTGTCGGCGGGGAAATCCGGACATGTGGAGGCCGTTCAGGTTTATTACGACCCGGCAAAGATTACCTATAATCAGCTTCTTGACGTCTTCTGGCGCGATGTGGATCCCACCGACGGAGGGGGGCAATTCGTAGATCGGGGTTCCCAGTACCGCAGTGTGATCTTTTATCATAATGACGATCAGCGGCAGGCCGCCGAGAAGTCCAAAGAAGCTCTGAACAAATCCGGAAGGTTCGATAAGCCCGTAAAGACGGAAATTCTCCCCTTTGGCAAGTTCTATGAAGCGGAGGATTACCATCAGGACTACTACCGGAAGAATCCCCTGCGTTATAAGTATTACCGGCATGGGTCCGGTCGTGATCAGTTCCTGGAGAAAGTCTGGGGAAGCGGGCAAGTTCCTCTGCCGGCGGTGGAAGGAAAAGCTTACCCTAAACCGGATGAGGGGACTTTGAAGAAGAAATTGACGCCCCTGCAATATGAGGTCACCCAGAAGGAAGGCACCGAGCCGGCCTACCGTAACGAGTATTGGGATAACAAACGGGAAGGGATATATGTAGATATCGTCTCCGGAGAGCCCCTCTTCAGTTCCCTGGACAAGTATGATTCCGGGACGGGTTGGCCGAGCTTCACCAGACCCCTGGAGCCGGCTAATGTTAAGGAAAAGGAAGACCGGCGACTGTTTACGAGCCGTACGGAAGTACGGAGCCGTCAGGGAGATTCTCATCTCGGTCACGTTTTCCCCGATGGACCGAAACCCACCGGTCAGCGGTATTGCATGAACTCGGCGGCCCTGCGTTTCATCCCCAAAGAAGACCTGGACAAGGAAGGATACGGCCAGTACCTGAAGCTATTCCCCCGAGGGAATTGGCCATAATATACAAAAATATCGCGCGGCGATATTTTAATTTAAATCTCTCCGGGTATATTCCCCGAAGCTTGCTTCGTTCCCTGGGGTTTTAGATACCCCGTAGCTTGCTGCGGGGTAGTTCATTGAACAGGCTTAATTTATCTGGAGAAATGGCGAAGGAAGAGTGCAAGTCGATAATGGCTGCAATGCCGTTAAGCACATGTGAGATGCGCGATCAAACAGATATGCAAAGAAACGATAAGCAAAAAAGTAGCCAGAGAGGTTGTCTAAAGAAACCAGACCACATCTGAGGAAGAAGCAGATGTTTTAGTCAGGCCGCCTATACCTTCCGGGATCGGCTGTTCGCCTTCAACCCATTATGCATTCCTTCGCCTCAACACCATCTTGATCGCAATATAGGGGATAAGGAAAAGAATAAAATTGCAAAGTTTCACAAAGGCCATGCCATAATAATTCAGCAAATCATATTCGTGCCTCGATATTTGAAATAGATTATTATGAATCATGTAGGCGGCATCCCTGCCAAGCAGGAAGAAGATGAACCAGAACGTGACGAAGACAACGCCTATAACAAAGCACCGGATTAAAATGCTGGAAAGGATTTCCAGCTCGCTTATGAAACGAGAAGATTCATTCATCTTTCTCCTCCTGGTGGCGCGGCCATCTTGATCTTGATG
>JANXZC010000093.1 GCA_025355725.1 Syntrophus sp. (in: bacteria) | reverse complement strand
TGCTTATGAATTTCGGGGGTATTGAACCGGAATGTGCATCATACGACGGCGCAAGGTTCGCCGTCATTCCTGTTCCCTATGATCTCACGTCAACCTACCAGTCCGGCTCACGCCAGGGGCCGGCGGCGATTTTAGCCGCCTCGGCAAACATGGAACTCTATGATGAGGAACTCCAGAAGGTTACCTACCGGGAAGGGATCTTTACGGCCTCCCCGATTGAAGTGGACGCCCGGGGGCCGGACAGAATGGTCGGTGTGATCCGTCAGGTAGTCTCTGATGTCCTGATCGACGGGAAGATTCCCGTCCTGCTGGGGGGAGAACACAGCGTTACCCTGGGGGCCGTACAGGCCGTACAGGCTGCCTTTCCCAATTTGACCGTCCTCCAGCTTGACGCCCATGCGGATCTGCGCGAATCGTATCAAGGCACGCCTTACAGCCATGCCTGTATCGCCCGCCGAATCCAGGAATTCTGCCCCCTCGTCCAGGCTGGTATTCGCAGCATGAGCGAGGAGGAGGCTGTCTTCATTAAAGAGCGGGCCATCAAGACCTTTTCCGCCGATTTCATCCTCGATGAACCGGCATGGATAGATAAAATATGTGAACAACTCACCGGAGACATATATATAACTATCGATCTCGATGTACTTGATCCTGCCTTTATGCCTTCAACGGGCACTCCGGAACCGGGGGGAATATCCTGGCGCGATGTGCTGAGGCTTATCAGGGGGGTAGCGAAAAAATGCCGGGTCCGTGGTTTTGATGTTGTTGAGCTCTCACCCATTCCGGGACATGTCGCCCCTGATTTTTTGGCGGCGAAACTGATCTATCGCACTATGGGTTATCTGACCGTCTGATCGGACATCCATTATCTTGCGGTCACTCATGTTTGAGGTCTTCACCCTAACCCACTCTTAAGGAGAGGGGATTATTGGCAAAGGGGCGATCATGGACAGTCTGCAAGTCTCGAATATCTCAGTTATTCCACCGGTCCTCGGTTTCTTTGTCCTTACCGGTCTGTCCCTTCTCTCCATCCTCCGGGGGGGCCGAAAGGCAACAAACATCCTCTTTGCCGCCATCTGCTTCATGGGCGCCCTGATTAACGCCGATGTGGCCCTGGTGAATGTCATCCCTGACAAGGATCTTGCCATCAAGGTCGACCGGTTCACTTATATGGTTTTTGTCTTCAGCCTCCCTATCTATATCCAATTTGTGCATTATTTCCTGGGGATATCGCGGCGCCGCTGGCTAGAGTATGTGGCCTATGGTTTCAGCGCCATATTTTTCATCCTGACACCGACGGACCTGTTCATCAAGGGATTTGCCCAGTTTGATTTCGGCATCATTGCCCAGGCGGGCATGGCCTTTCATTTCTTTACTGTCCTGGTCAGTTTTACCGTCTGCTATTGTCTATATACCCTCTTCATAGGGATGAAGAAAACCCGGGATAACCAGAAAAAGAACCGCATTAAATATATTCTGTGGGGATTGGGACTCAGTTCGTTTCTCATTTCTCTCAATATCCTTCCCGTCAGCGGGTTCAATGTTTACCCTATGGGGAACTTCAGTTTCATTCCCGCCATTGTGCTGGCCTTCGGGGTTTTGAAATATGACTTGCTGGATATGGGGGCGGTGATCCGCAGAGGGACCATCTATTTTCTCCTGACAATCGTCCTGACCCTCTTTTATGTCCTGATCATCGCCTTCTTCAATGCCCTCTTCATCAGGACCGGACAGACCCACCCCCTGCTGTTGCCGTTTGTCCTCTCCCTGGTTATGGTCATTCTGTTTAACCCCATTCGGGAAAAGATCCGGGTATTTATCGATCGACTCTTCTTCCGGGGAAAATATGACTATCAGCGTTTGTTAAAAGAAGTAAGCGCTCAGATGACAACAGTCTTACGGATTGATGAGGTCACCGAACTCCTCCTCAAATCGGTCGCAGAAACATTGCAGACCGACCATGTAGAATTGATGATCTTTGATGAAAAAAGCAGTCGATTTCAAACAAAGCAGTTGGAAGGGACCACAGTTGAGAATTCATTGGGAGAAATAGATCGTCAACATCCGCTGGTTGCCTATTTAGAGGAAGTTAGGAGACCTCTGAATATTGCACTGGTAGAACGTTCCGGATTGTCGGATCAGGAGAAAGCGGCCATCATCGATTTGGTCAGGGTGTGGAAATCTTCGCTGGTTGTGCCCATGTATTCCAAGGGAAAGCTGATCGGAATCCTCGCTCTTGGACAGAAAAAATCGGGGGAGCTCTTTGTCCACGAGGACATGGAGCTGTTATCCACCCTGGCCAACCAGAGCGCCACGGCTCTGGATAATGCCAAGATGTATAGTGAGCTTGAAAAGCTGAATCAGGACCTCGAAAGGAAGGTCGAAGAGAGAACTGCCGATTTGCGGCAGGCCTTGAGCGAGAAGGAACGGACGCAGCAGCAACTGATTCAATCCGAAAGCCTGGCTGCCATTGGTCAACTTGTCGCAGGGACGGCGCATGAATTGAACAATCCCCTCGCCAGCGCCGCAAGCCTTTTGCAGAACAGCACCGAAACAATCAGTGACTGGCCGGAGACGTTCAAGGAGCGAGAAGAGGTGATAGATGATCTGACCTTTTCCCTGAAAGAGCTGAAAAGGGCAGGGGATATCGTGAAGAGCCTCCTGGGATTATCCCGCCAGACCCAGACCTATGTTGAGCCGGTCAATATCAATGTCGCCATTGATGACGCCCTGCGGGTTCTCCACAACCAGTTTAAGGCGCTCCCCATATCCATCGAGAAGGACTATGAAGAGGCACTGCCGCCGGTGGAGGGTAATTTTGCCAACCTGGGACAGGTTTTTATCAATATAATCAAGAATGCCCTGCAATCCCTGGGGGATGAAAAAGGTGTAATATACCTCAAAACGAACTACCGAAGGGAAACCGATTCCGTTTTTTTTGAATGCCGGGACACGGGAGAAGGAATACCGGCGGCACATATCAAAGATATATTTAAACCTTTTTACACATCGAAACCGGTAGGAAAGGGAACGGGGTTGGGTTTATACATCTCCCATGAGATTATCAAACGACATGGTGGAGACGTTTCCGTGTCCACTGAACCGGGGAAGGGGTCGGTCTTTGTAATCGAGCTTCCCTGCAAAAGGAGGAAAGGATGATCGTCCTGGTTGTGGATGATGAGGAAGGCGTCAGAAGATCGCTGAAAAAAGTCCTCGAGAGAGATCAGTACTCGATTCTTCTTGCAGAAAGCGGACAGGAGGCCATCGAGATTGTGCGTACGAATAACCGCGATATTGAGACAGTCATCTCCGATTTCAAGATGCCGGGGCTCAATGGTCTGGAGACGCTTATCGAAATCGGGAGACTCAATCCCGAAGTGACGCGGATCATCCTGACCGGTTATGCCACGATGGAAAGCGCCATTGAGTCCGTAAACGCAGGGATCGACGGGTTTTTAACCAAGCCCTTTGACAATGCGGAACTCCGGGCCAAGGTGAAGGAATACAATATCAAAAAAAGGCTCAAACAGTTTGTGTCCGAGCCTGTCCTCAATGAACTGCAGCGGGATACGAGCGACATGTATCCAAGAAAACAGATGGTAAGCGTCCTTTTTACCGATATTCGCGGTTTTGCCAGGATGGCGGAGGACATGACTCCGAAAGAGTTGTCCGAACTTATAAATCGCTATTATTTCTCCCCCCTTGACCAGATTATCTATGATTATCGCGGGACCCTCGATAAGCACATCGGGGACGGCATCATGGGTATCTTCGGGGCGCCGAAAGCCGCAGAAGATGACACGGTGCGGGCCGTCATGGCCGCCGTTCACATGCGCGACGAGATGGGGAAAATAAACAAGTATCTCGCCGACCAGGACCAGGGGAAACGTATTGCCGTGGGGATCGGCATCGGCACGGGAGAGGCGATGGTTGGTATCTTCGGGTCGGCAAAAAAGAAAGAATACACGGCCTTCGGACATCCCGTGAATATCGCCTCCCGCCTGGAGCACATGGCCCGGGAAGACCAGATTCTTATCTGTGAGCAGACCTATGAACGGGTTAAAGATCTTGTTGAAGTGGAAAAAATGGGGGCCTTTACCCTCAGAGGCATGGATAAACCGGTCGAGGTCTTCAATATCATTGCCATGAAACGACCCTCTGAATAATAAAAGTACCAATTCTTGTCACCTTGAAATTCTAAATCTGGAATGTTGGATCTTGCTCTTGCCCCCCGCCGTTAGGCGTCCGGTATCTCTGTCAAGAAAAAGGTTGCTATGCCGGGGTTTATAGTATAGATACGCGCCACCTGAAACCACAGGGACCCTCCCTGTGGTTTTTATTTTTTTTGAAAAGGAGTTCAGATCAAAACATGATAAGTGCATCAAACATAACCCTCGCCTACGGCAAGAGGATTCTCTTTAAAGACGTCAATATCCAGTTTATTCCGGGAAACTGCTACGGTCTCATCGGCGCCAACGGCACGGGGAAATCTACCTTTCTCAAGATTCTCTCCGGTGACATCGAGCCGGACAAGGGCGAAGTCACAATGGGCCACAGAGAGAGGCTGGCGGTATTGCAGCAGGACCAGTTCGCCTTCGATGAGGAGACGGTTTTCAACACCGTCATCATGGGTCACGCCAAGCTTTATAAAGTGATGGCCGAACGGGAGGCGATCTACGCCAAGGCAGATTTTTCGGAGGAAGACGGCATTCGCTCCGCAGAACTGGAGGGCGAATTTGCGGAAATGAATGGCTACGAAGCCGAAGCCGAGGCGGCAGTGCTTTTAAACGGCCTCGGGATACTGGAAGAGCTGCGCAGCAGAAAGATGAAGGAACTGGAGAGTGGCGACAAGGTGAGGGTGCTTCTGGCCCAGGCGCTTTTCGGCAATCCGGGTGTACTACTCCTCGATGAGCCCACCAACCATCTCGACCTTAAGTCCATCGCCTGGCTGGAGGAATTTTTGGGCCGCTTCCAGAACACGGTGATTGTTGTTTCGCATGACCGGCACTTTTTGAATCAGGTTTGCACGCATATTGCGGATATCGATTTTGGCAAGATCAAGGTTTACGTGGGAAATTATGACTTCTGGTATCAAGCCAGCCAGCTCCACCTGAGGCAGAAGCAGGAGGCGAACGAGAAGGCGACGGACAAGGCCGACGAACTCAAAGAGTTCATCCGGCGCTTCAGCTCCAACGCCTCCAAGGCGAAGCAGGCCACGTCAAGGAAAAAGCTCCTGGAGAAGCTTACCCTGGAAGACATACCCAGATCTTCGAGGAAATACCCCTATGTCGTCTTCAAGCCCGAAAGACCATGCGGCGATGTCATCCTGGAGATAAAGGGGCTTTCCAAATCTATAGGCGGGGTACCCGTCTTGACCGACATCAATCTGAACGTCCGCAGGGGTGATAATATCGCCTTTGTCGGTGTCAACAGCCAGGCCAAGACGACCCTTTTCCAGATCCTGACCGGAGAGCTTATGCCGGACAGCGGGAGCTTCCGCTGGGGAGTGACCATAACCCCCACCTATTTTCCGAAGGACAGCAACACCTACTTTGACAATGACTTGAATCTGGTTGAGTGGCTCTGCCAGTATTCACCCCCTGCCGAGGGAGAAAGCTTTGCCAGGGGATTTCTGGGCAGGATGCTTTTTTCCGGAGAAGAGGCGCTGAAAAAAACGCGTGTCCTTTCCGGGGGCGAGCGGGTCCGTTGCATGCTCTCCAGAATGATGCTTACCGGCGCCAACGCCCTCATCATGGATGAACCTACCAATCATCTGGACCTCGAATCGATCACCGCTCTCAACAACGGTCTCATCGCCTTTCCGGAGGTGGTGCTCTTCAGCTCCCACGACCGTGAATTTGTCTCCACGGTGGCAAACAGGATCGTGGAAATCACGCCGGGCGGGATTATCGACAGGATAATGGGCTTTGAAGAATACTTGGAAGATGAGGAGATTGCCCGGGAACGGGATGAGCTTTTCCAGGGCCGCCAAGTCGCCGCCCTCTGATTTTTATAGCCTCTGCTGATAAGTAAAAATACTGTCTTTTAGGGAACCAAACAAGTATAGTCATCTGCGGAGACAAGATCATGATAATGCCCACAGCTAAGAAAGCAAAAGAACAACCATCCGAAATCACTATTGATCGAAGCGAAGTCATGATCATCAGACATCTGCCCACTTGCCCCAAGTGCAAGTTGACTGACGACATATTTTTCTTCGATGTAACCTCCGAAATATACGAATGCCTCCGGTGTAATCTGAGATTTCGTTTTTCCCACTAATTATCAAGTATATGGGGTAAAGCAGATTCTCCTCGTCCTTGCCCTCTTGGATACCTCGCAGCTTGCTGCGGGGTATCCAAGAGGAGCTGTGACTGACTTCATCTACTTAGTTCGTCCTGAAAAATAGCTTTTTTAAAGTTTTTAGCTGTTCTGCTCTTTGACAACTGAAAAAAATGTGGATGAGGGGGGGGTTCCGGGGTGATTTCCTCTATGCGGCCCGTTTCATCTCCCTCAAGGTTTGCTTTTCTTCCTTTTGCCTATGGAGATGAACCATTTTTTTCGTGTTCCAGGCTAAGGTGGCCCACACGACATTGACGGTATCCCCAGCAGCACCCTTGTATCGGCATCGATTCATCCGATGATCGGACTTAAGGTGACCAATGATCGGTTCAATCTTGACCCGTTGCTTCAAGGCTTTTCGGAACCAGGATGCCTCGCTGTCCGGATGAGGCCTCTTTCCCTTTTTGGGAATGGCTATCCGCTTGACGCCCCATCTTCTGCGGCAGTTCTCCTGCTTTTTGAGGGACTGATCGAACCCTCGATCCCCGGTGACTTCTCGGGGAGGCTGTCCCATGTTTGCCTTGATTCCGGTAATCACACGACCCAGAGTTTTCACATCAGCGACGTTGTGTTGATATTCCACATGGGACAGGATCAAACCATCGTCATTCTTCGCAAGGGCGACGATGGCGCCGAACTCACAATCGGGATGACTTTTTCCCTTCTTGATGACGGCGACATCCGGTTCATGTAGAGAATAGATCCGGTTCTTGGGGGATTCACCGGAGAGAACCTGTTTTGTTTGATTGACGATTCTCTTCCCGAGAGAGACCAGGCGATTGAGCTCCCGCCCCGCTTCCTTGAATCCTCGACTGTAGAGGCTGTTCGCTACCCTGGCGGCCTGCTCTACCACATGGCGGGTCATCTCTTTGAGTTCTTTGATCGCCTCTTTCCTGCCTTCCGGGTTTCTCCGGTGGAACTTCTTGATCCCGAGGAGGAGTTTCTTGCCGGTTCGGACATAGGTGCGAAAGGGTTTTCGAAGGGTTACCTCCTCGCGAACCCTCTTGACCTGCTTGACGATCTTCTCTCGAATCCGGTGCAGGAGATCGGCATCTGTCGGATAGGCAATGTTCTTGGGTTGGGCGGTGGTATCTACAGCCACTCGCTTGGTCTTCACCAATCCCATGCTCGACCAGGCCCTGAGTAACACCGCCTCTATCTGCTTCATCCCCTCAGTGCCGATCCGGTTCCGGAACTTCACCAAGGATGTGGCTTCCAGAATCTGGCCGCTTTGAAAGGAGTTAAACCCACAGAAGCACTGCCAGTAGGCGTTCTCATGAAGCATCTCGACGGCCTGTTCGTCGGAACAATCATACCGGTGCTTCAGGATGTGAATGCCGACCATTAGGCGAATGGACTTCCCCTGACGTCCCAGAGGGCTATAGTAGGAGCTTAAAGCATCGTGGAGGCCATCCCAGTCAATCAGGCGGGCGGCGCGAAGCAGTTCATGCTCCTGATTGAGGAGATCCGAAAACAGGGTTTCGAACATAAGAAGTTGCCTTTCTGGAATATGTACTTTCATATCAAAGACTTATAGCATATTTTGCAGGAATAAGCAACCATAAATCCACAAATTTCTTCAGTTTTCAAAGAACAGTATCAATATTCACGCGGGTTTCAGCCCGCATTTTTCAGGACGAACTAAGTAATCATCAATTATTCCCTGCCCGCTCAATCCTTTTTGATAAAGATAATCGATGGCCCCTCTTGAATCTTCAGAAACAGATTCCGTTGAATTTGATTCTCGTCTATATATCTTTCCATCTCGATTAATATGGGGTGTGTCTAAGCTATCTTCAATTTGGATAACTAGAATTCCTTTTGATTCCCCCGTTTCAAGGTACTTGACTTCATACATTGGTATCGGTGAGATATGGTCTCTACAGATATTTTTTATGTGATCTTTGGGTTTGGCATTCATCGTTGTCCCAGGAAAAGATTTTGGAACCTCATCTTTGCCACAGTCTTTGTCAGTTCCAATTACCAAATAACCTCCATGAGAATTCGCAAAACCAGCAATGGCCTTAGCAATTTTCTTCGGTTCAGTCATACCTGATTTGTATTCAATGAATATACTTTCGCAAAAATTCTTCTCAGTCAATTTTTGTAAATCTTCTAGTTCGAGATCTTTTATTGATTCTTCAAACGGATTGATCACAACATTCCCTCCTTATTTCGATTGTTTCATTTAACCTATCCTAAAAGCATGTACAACATTTAGAGATAGAGTTCCCCATTTTGATCATTACCGAGTGAATTGTTTTTGTGGATTAATGAAATCTGCAATTCAACATTTCAGGAAGGAGCCCACGGGGAAAGCCATCTCAAATATCCGGAAACTCCGGCGGCTGCTTGCCAAGAAATGCCGTAATGCCCTGGATGCATTCACCGGAAGTAATGAGTGTAATCGCCTCTTGGCACTCTAACTCAAGGGCCTGCTTCATCGTGAGATCTTGTACCTGTCTGATAACTGTCAGAGCATGCCGTACTGCTCGTGGACCGTTCTTGGCTATCATTTCCGCTATGTCCATGGCTTCATCCAGGGCCATCCCCTGGGCGCTGATGCGGTTGACGAGCCCGATTCTCATGGCCTCATTCGCTCCAACCTTCCGGCCGGTTAAAATCATATCAGCGGCCCGTGATGCGCCTATCAGCCTAGTAAGACCCGGCCCGCCGCCCCAGTCGGGCATGAGACCCAGTTTCACTTCCGCAAAACAGATCACCGCTTGAGGATCCATCACCCGAAGGTCACAACGTGATGCCAGTTCCGCTCCGCCACCATAGGCGTCGCCGTTGATGGCTGCAATGACGGGAACGGGCAGCATTACCAGATCATTCACTGCAGACTGCAAACGTTTTATTAAAATTTCGACTGGGAGACGCTCCTGCTTTTGCACTGACTCAATCAGACCGCTTACTTGGGGGTTGTCTGGATTGATGTCGAATCCGGCACAGAAGGCCTTGCCAGAACCAGTGACAATAATGACGCGGGGGAGATGTTCTTTAAGTTCACTTACCGTCTGCTCAAGGTCCGACCACATGATTTCGTTGAAGGCATTCCGGCGCTCGGGCCGGTCGAAGGTTATTAGTGCAACCTTACCTTTTCTCTCAAAACGAACACCATATTCAGTCACACTCAGCCACCTACCATTTAAGTTTTACCTCGTTGTCGAGAAAGCTTCATTTTTGAAAAGATATTGCGTGTACGTGGAGATGAAAGTATAAGAATAACGGCCTTGTATGTCAAGGGAAAACAAAATGTAGGATTCTGTACCTATAATTGCTGCAAAGAGAGCATTGCCGCTTGAAAGAAAGCACGCTCGACAAAATTCATAGATGCTCGACTACAGGAAGTTACAAATCAATAGGATGAACCAGAGGCATTCCCCGCATTCCCTCCTTTGGAAAAGGGGTAATTACAGAATAACCCCTATGCATCCTCCTTGGTCAGTTCGATGGCCCTAGCTTTTCCCGGTAGCAGACATCATCATCCCCGCTCTCATAATGATAAAGTCCCCTATTTTAAAGATCATTTCCGTTTGTCGACTTTTTCATTGAAGAAGGGCCGAAGTGATCGCGATAACGTCCAGGTGTGATTTCGAGGGAGCGCAGGAAGGTTCGCCGCATCAGTTCAGCGCTTCCGAAGCCGCACGAGGAAGCGATCTCCTCCAGACCATTTTCCGTCTGTTCGAGTTGATGCCGGGCGGTTTCGAGACGTATTTGCTCGATATAACGAGCCGGCGTTATCCCCAACTCCCGAACAAAAACACGGGCGAAGTTGCGGGGGCTCATGGCGGTGCGGGCAGCCAGGGTTTCTATGGAAAGATTCCGGTGCAGATTCTCTCTTATCCAGACCTGAAGTTCGAGGAGTGGTTTCAGGCCTGAAGCCTGTACGGACAATGAGGCGCTGAATTGCGCCTGCCCTCCCGGTCTCCTCAGGAATAAGACAAGTTCCTTTGCCACGGCAAGGGCGACGGCATTTCCATGGTCCTCTTCGACGAACCAGAGGGCAAGATCCATCCCTGCCGTAACTCCCGCCGATGTATAGATATGCCCGTCCTGTACCCAGATCGGATTGGGGTCGACGATCACCTGCGGGTACCGCAAGGCGAGTTCGCGAGTCAAGGCCCAGTGCGTTGTAGCCCGCCTGCCGTTCAGAAGGCCGGCTTCCGCCAGCAGAAACGATCCCGTACAGACGGATCCAAGGCGCCGGACCTGGGAGGCCATTTCGCGAAGCCATTGCAGTACCGAGGCATTGCGGGCCGTCAATGGGCCTGTTCCGCCTACCACCAAGAGTGTATCAACGCCTCCGCTGACCTCCCGGTAGTGTCGGTGGGCCGGCAGCGGAAACCCCAATGAACCGGCAATAACCCGGCTTTGCTCTGAGGTGATGAGTTCGATCTCGTAGCCCGGATAGAGACGATCCTTCATGTTGTTGACTGCCGCAAATACCGACATGGGTCCGATGATATCGAGCTCCATGGCGGGCGGCACGGAAAACAGGACTACCCTCCTGGTGATGTCGCCGACTTTTTTAACATTCTTTGAGACAGGTCGTCTTGCCAGAGTCGTTTCCCCCTTCCGGAGTGATGCAGCCGGGAAAGCGTAGCGGAAACGGGAAGAGGTTGCAAGAACGGAATGGCAGAAATCGTGGCATATTTGTCATTTATGACAGAATAGGGGTGTGATAGAAAGAAGCCGTACGTTAAAAGAAAGGGAATGCCAAAAAACAGGAGGAGGAGTAGCATGAGAAACATCATCATCGCAATCTTGGCAGGTCTTCTCACGGCGGGCCTTGGATATGCGGATCAACACAAAGACGCAAACGAGAAAGGGAGGGGAAAAGAGATGAAACGAGCATTGTTGGTCATAGACGTGCAGAATGAGTATTTCACAGGCAAACTGCCGGTGACGCATCCACCGGGAAGCCTTGAAAACATTGTGAGGGCAATGGAACATGCCAGGAAAAAGGGAATTCCCGTGATTGTCATCCAGCACACCTCCCCCCAGAAGGAGGCAGCGGTTTTCAGGAAGGGGACTGAAGAATGGAACCTTCACCCGAAAATAGCCTCTCAGGCGTACGACCACCTGGTCGAGAAGAATCTTCCGGGAAGTTTTACCGGCACGGACCTGGAATCCTGGCTGAGGGAAAGGAAGATTGATACGATCGTCATTGCCGGCTATATGACCCAGATGTGCTGCGACACGACGGCCCGTCAGGCCGTTCATATGGGCCTGGCCGTCGAGTTTCTGTCGGATGCCACCGGAACGCTGTCGGTTTCGAACAATGCCGGAAGCGTAACGGCCGAGGAGCTGCACCGGGCGATTCTGGTCACCCAGGCCATGAGGTTCAGCAAGGTTATGACCACCGATCAGTGGATGGAAAGCATTAAATAGAGTCAGACCCGCCTCGGTTCGATCCTGCTATCTACCATGTACTGGGGACAGCTATTAAGTGCGGGTAAAAATTAAATTAGCGGCTGCCCCCATTTTACAATAGCGACTTCCATTCAGCGCTTTGCATAATAGTCAAGACTTTTATGCAAAGCGCTGACAAATAGTCCTGTTATCCTCACCTCCGCAAACGCTTCTCCCCCATTTTCATGGGCACCGCCACGGCCAATGCGCAGAGCATAAGGACCAGGCAAAAAGACCCTATGAGCCAGGTCCATTGCAACATATCCAGAGCCCGTCCCCGAATCCCGGCCATGAAGACCGCATAGACTGGCCCTGCCTCCAGAACGATAACCAGGGCGATGAAGCCCGCGCAGATGGTCATGTAAAGAAGTCCCCCGAAGCTGGTCACCGTCTGGGTGGGGTTTTCCGAAGAAAAATCAGGGTAGGCGGCCCCGAAGCCGATCCCCAAGGC
>JANXZC010000044.1 GCA_025355725.1 Syntrophus sp. (in: bacteria) | reverse complement strand
CCGGTGGAGCTTGTACAACTGCTTTCTTCGCGGGGGTTTTCATAAAGAAATAATAACCGGCCCCAGCGCCGCCAATAACTAATACGAGAACTACTGAAAGGATGATGATCCATTTCAGCAGGGGGCCATTTCCCTTTTTCTGTGGCTGTGGCTCAAGCTGTTCCGCATCGCCAAGCTCATCATTTTTCCCTTTCGCCACCTTTTCATCCCTCCTTTATCTTATGATCTGAATATAATTTTAATTCTCTGCTTCGTTTCGTCTTTCAAAGCGCCGTATCCCATTGCTGAAAATCGTTGGGATTGCAAACGACCTTGATCAATTAAATATCTGGTTATTGTACCCGCCCTGAGCATGCTCATGTCAACGGGCGTCTGGGAGACCACTCCGGGTCGTTTATTCCCTTCATAACATTCTATCCTGATATCGATCCTATCATCTCGAATCCTGTCGGCAATATTTGTCAGAACCTGTTCACCTTTACGGTGCAGCAGATAGTTATCAGGCTTAAAAAGGCTTCCCTCTTCCATATTGACCGTTATGTCGTTTCTGATCTGATCAACGGTAGCCTGCCTCTCTCCATTGATGATAGCCAGCATCGTCACTTTTAATTTCCCTGCTTTCCCTTCATTTTGATTTATAAGGGCTTTCTTCTGCTTCTCGACCTCAATATCCCGATCTCGATAGGGAGTGACAATGGGGCTGATGACGCTTTTAAAGGCCCCTTCCGTTTTTCCGGAAGACAGGGTCCTGCTTAAGGAGTCCGTAGCCAGCAGAATTTCGCTACTTTGCATGCTGGAAAAAGACAGTATCAGGACAAAAAAAGTGAAAATGAGGGTCATCATGTCATTGAATGTCAACAGCCAGTTTTCTCTCTTGACCGTGGATTTGGGGATTTCCCTCATTAACGCCTACCTCGATTCATCCGATCTTGCGCTGAGATATATATCAACACGTCTGTTCCCGGCGTTGACAGCAGGGTCTCCATCGGCAAGCGGCTGGTGCGAACTGAATCCGGCAGCGTCAACATGTTGACCCTGGACACCGCCGCTTTGTATGAGATATTGCCTGACCTGGGCTGCCCTTGCCATTGATAGTTCCCAATTGGACGGATAAAGGTCTTTTTTCATTGCATTCTCGTCCGTATGTCCTTCAATCATGACGCCAAGCTGGTGCTGGTTGACCAATCCGGCAACTTCTGAAAGGAGTGGATACGCATCTGGTCGCAGGGAAGCCAGCCCCGCTGAGAATAGCAGCGGTGCGGCCATTCTCAGCCTCAATCCACGCCGATTACTATTTAAGCCAGCCGATTCAGTAAGCCCCCTGGATACAATGGCCTTGTGTAACACTTCCGAAGCGCCAATCAATACCGAACTCCCCTCTTGAATATTATTTCCTGATTCCCCACGACTGATCCGATTTGCGCCATTTAGGGGGCTCTTTTCTTCCAGAGACTTTCTGGCCGTCATCATTTCGTTTTGATCCTGTTTTGAATTTGCAATAAGGAGGATAAAAAAAACGATCATGATCATGATCAGGGAACAATAAATGGGCTGCCAATCGACAAAGGAATGATCGGCATCACCATGATGCACTCTCTCGTATCCCTTAGACATTTGAAAAAAGCGACCTCCTCTGCCTGGGGGCTACAAAAGAATGAAGTTTTTTTTCTACCATGCGGGGATTGTCTCCCGCCTGTATAGAAAGTACGCCCCTGATGATGAGCTGCTTGACCAATAATTCTTCCGCGCTTTTCGTTCTCAGCTTGCCGGCAATCGGATGAAAAATAAGATTTGAGAGGACAACGCCATAAAAGGTCGTGATAAGCGCTATCGCCATGGAGGGTCCAATTGTGCGCGGTTCATTCATTTTCATCAGCATTTGCACAAGCCCGATAAGTGTCCCCAACATGCCCATGGCCGGTGCAAAGTTTCCCATACTGGTAAATATGTCTGCCCCCAGCCGATGACGCTCAGCAATAAAGCTCAACTCCGTCTCCAGAATATCCGACATATCTCCCGGCTCGGTACCGTCAATAATCATATTTACGGCCTTGACGAAAAAAGGGTCTCTGATCTGTTTTGTCATATCCTGTAAGGCAAGGAGACCTTCTCTCCGCGCCATTTTTGACATGCCGACCATGATCTTGATCATTTCATCGACCTTGAATTCCTTTCTGAAAAAGGCATTTTTTGCGACCTTGATGACACCGAGCATGTCGCTGAGACGATAATTGATCAATATCGCCCCCGTTGTCCCCCCGAGAACGATCATGAGCGACGGTCCATCTATGAACCATGCCAATCCTCCTCCCCCCGAGATCATGGCCAGGATAACCAGGCTGAACGCGCCGATGATGCCGATGATCGTGGCTATATCCAAATTTTTTCCACCATGCCTGGAATATCCTTCCGGGTCCGTTACTGACCTATTGCTTATCTTGATCTTTACGTATTCTTCAGCAATCTACTGAGCAATTTGCGTACCAAATCAAACTATATTGATAACTATCTGATTAGATGCAGGAATAACGCTGAGAAAGGCTGTCGGGTTTAGGGAAATGGCCTGAAAGCAATCGTCATTTTATTGACGTCATGATGAAAGCCAAAAGCTATGCAGTGATAATTTTAAGCCCAGATATCAATCACAGTGCCCTTTTCTTTGTGAGGGGGCGACAATGAATACATTATTGCGGAATGATCTCGGACAGAAGGGGATGATTTTTGATAAGTAAGGTCTATATGGATAATATCGTCCGTGGTTATGTCGACAATGTCTTCAATATCCTTATGCCGGAGGATAACATCTTGGACTTTATTCCCGATTTCGAAATCTGCGTAGTTTCGGCGGCCCTTTTTCGCTAAGATGGCCGGCGATTTTTCCGGAGCGGCGACGGGATATGCGGGTTTGATTTCCATAAAGCGCTCAGTAATTAACTTGACGTCCTATGAGAACAAAGCAACACATTCTCAAACTTAGCTAAGTACTTAACTCAAAGCGGTATGTATGTCAACGGCAAAAGAGGCGCCAAAATGAACTGTATCATTTTGGCGCCTCTTTAAAGTATTTTGCTTTCTCCTATCGCTTGATATTCATCAGTTCCTGGAGCATCTGATCAGTCGTGGTAATGGTTTTCGCACTTGACTGATAGGCCCGTTGAGCGGCAATCATCTTGATGAACTCCCTAGCCACATCGGTATTGGATATTTCCAGAGAGTGGGACTTGCTCTTGCCAAGACCGCCCTCGCCGGGATTTCCTATGCTTGGCGTTCCCGATTCATTTGTTTCGGTGAAATAGCTCCCAACCTTACTAAGACCGTCGTTGCTGCTGAAGCTCGCGGTCCGTATCCTGGCCAGATTCTGCTGCTGACCGTTCGTGAAGAATCCCGTGATGATCCCATCCCCGCCAACATCGAGGGAATTCAGCAGACCCGCCGGGTAACCGTCGTTTTTCATGGTGTTGACCCGTGAATCCATGGCATAGGAGGTAACTTCCGGGGCATCTGCGGCGGTGAGATCCCAGGTGATTTGCCCGTTACTCCCCCAGGACGAGTTCTGGCCAGCAAAATCAAAGATGATATTCTGCGCCGTTGCCCTTCCCTCTTGTCCGAAGGGATTGGAGGCAGCCATCGTTCCGAAAGCGGTAGCTGCGTCAGAAGTTCCTGCCCCGAAACTCAGCGACATGACGCTTTCCCCCGTCACCTCATCGATAAGGGCAAGGCGGCCTTCAACAATCGTTGCTTTTACCGGTTTATCAGGGGCAAAGAGCGCCAAAGCATTCGCTTCAATGTCATCCAAAAAGTTCTGAACACTATCTACTCCCACAGCGGTGCTAATTGTGTACGTTGGGGCGGCAACACCATTTAACGTGTAAACTATAGTTTCACCATTACCAAAACTATAAGTTACCCCTCCTGCATTAAAATCACCCCATTTTGAAGCTACCGTTATTGCCTTATCCGAAGTATCTAGAAGTTTTTTATCTGCGGCAATCACCTCTCTGGTATTGTCAAGTTTCAATTTCCCCGCATCGTCAAATTCCAGCCAGGGACGGTCTGGAATAACGGCAGTCCCGCTGTCCATATCCGACTTCATATACCAGAAACTGCGTTCCCCCTCAGTTGTGCTTATATCAACGGAGCGATATAAATACGTCGCCATCGAGTGCTTCGAACCCTGGGAATCATAGATCGTTTGACTTGTCGTATAGTAATTGGGATTGTCCGTCGTCTCCAATTCCGAATCAAGGTTCACCCCGAGTTCGAATTTCGTCGTTTCGTTAGGCGTTGATTTTCTCCCCGTGAGGTTGACCGAAGTCAATGATGTCGATTCTATCCCCCCGTCACTGAACATCCGCCCCTGAACCTCATAGCCGCTTAAATCAACAAGGTCGCCCTCAGCATTAAGGAAAAAACTACCGGCCCGGGTGTAATAGGTCAGATCGTCCTTAGAATTTTTGACAATGAAAAAACCCGTTCCGTCGATGGCGAGGTCCGTGGCGCTTCCAGTTGTTTCGTAAGATCCCTGGGCAAATGAAGTGGAGATGGCCGCAACGCCGACCCCCTGCCCTACCTGCTGATTACCGCTCCCGCCGGATAGACTCTGGCTCAGCATGCTTGCAAAAGCTGTATCTCCCGATTTGAAACCGATCGTATTGGAGTTTGCCAGGTTGTTTCCAATGACGTCCATCTGCTTGCTTGCCGCCGACAATCCTGTCGTCCCGATCCAAAGTGCGCTCGACATATCTGTTTCCTCCTTCTTACTTATATCCTCGTTTATATTTGTTTATTCTTATCCCTTGACTTCCCTGACTTCACTGAAGGGCAGTTCCTGCCCGGCAACATTGACATAAATGGATTTGTCCTTGAAGCTGACGGCGGTCACCTTTCCGGAGACGAGAGTATCGACGGGAAGAGTTGCCCCGGTGGCGCCAAATGCATAGACCTTGAATGTATAATTTCCCGATCTGTCCTGACCATTATTCCAGGTCAAATTATTGACTCCCTCTGCCTGATCATAAGCGCTAACCGTATCGGCCAAGACACCCGCTTCATCATAGATATTGATTTTAACTTCTTTGGCATCTTCTGATAAATCATAATATAGATTCACGGGAGAACCATCGGCGACAAAACCATTGCCTTTACCCGCCGTCACTTCTTTGCCGATCAGGTTGACAGCCTGCAAATTGGCTTGACTGCTTTGATAGAGTCCCAGATTCGTTATTCCATTATTCAGATTCGTGAGCTGTTCCAGGCTTGAAAATTGCGCCAATTGGGTGGCGAAATCCGTCCCGCTCATGGGATTTAACGGATCCTGGTTTTTAAGCTGGGCAACAAGCATCTTCAGGAAATCCTCTTTCCCCATCGACTGTGTCTTGCTTGCCGCTGTGGCGGTGCTGCTGCTGTACTGCTGGAGGATATTATCAATGCCGTTTACTGTCGTTGAATCGCTCATGATGCGCTCCTTATATGCCTCTATCAGGCAAAAATGCTGACCCCTTCATTGCTGTTTTGTGTCTTGATAATCTCCTGGCCACTTTTCGGGTAATGTTCATCTCCTAAAAGTAGCTCCTGATTCAGCATTCTCTCCTGACGGCTGTTCTGACCGGGATTATTGAACCTTGAATTTGCCTGATCTTGATAAAAGCTCCGTTCCGGATCGGGCTGATTTTGCAGGGTAACCTCAATTTTATCGATCTTCAGGCCCTGATTCTGGAGAGCCGTTTTTAGATCGTCGATGTGGGCATTCATCGCCTGGTGAACTTTTTCACTTTCTACGGTCATCATGATCTGGACAGTTTCATTGCGGACAGCGATCTGCATATCAAGATGGCCCATGATCTCCGGTTTAAGAGTCAATCTTACCTGCCCATTGTCTTTGTTCTGAGCAAGGGCGAAGCCGTCCTGAATCTGATCGACGACAGATTGATATATGGATTTTGAGTTATCCATAGTCGTTTTTCCGGAATGAATATCGGCGCCTTTTACAGCCATGCTCAGGATATCCGCCTGCAAAGGAGACTGCTCCTTGCCGACAGGAAGGATGATTTCTTCATGGCTGGGATGACTTGTTTTTGCAGTTACATCC
>JANXZC010000041.1 GCA_025355725.1 Syntrophus sp. (in: bacteria) | reverse complement strand
CCCTGCCTCCAGAACGATAACCAGGGCGATGAAGCCCGCGCAGATGGTCATGTAAAGAAGTCCCCCGAAGCTGGTCACCGTCTGGGTGGGGTTTTCCGAAGAAAAATCAGGGTAGGCGGCCCCGAAGCCGATCCCCAAGGCCACGATTCCGGGGACCATAAAAAATACGGTGGTCACGGAAAGGGCCATCATGAAGGGGGTCACTTCGAGGAGGATATTGGAGACCACAATCAGGACCTCGCTCAGGATTACCAGGGGAAGATAATAGATGAAGAACTTTATCCACAGGAAGGTGCGGATGGACACGGGAGAGGAACGGACAATCCAGAAGGACTGTCCCTCCAGGCTTACCGCCGGGAAGACAAAGCGCGCCGCGATGGCCGTCAGGACAAACGTCGCCAGCCCCATGTTCAGGAAAGAAAAGAGATTCTGGAGATAAACGGTTTTTATCGGCGTCCGGTCGAGGGGGAGGACCGAAAAATTGTAGAGATAAACCACGATCAGGGCGAGGAGGAGAAACAACTGTGGCCACTGGGTCTGATCCCGGAAGAAGGTCTTGATCTCCTTGACGGTCAGGGCCTTCACCGGGGCCGGGAGAAACGACAGCAGTCTATCCCATCCCTTCCCCGTCGGGGAGGGGGCAAAAATACTGGCCGGCGTGGTTTGGGCCTGGGAATAGCCGCGAAAATACCATCTCTCCGAAATCCAGAGATTCACAAAAAGGAGGGCCATACCACCTGTTAGGGACAGGGCAAGGTTAAAGAAGGCTTGACCCTTCCTTCCGAGGAGGCTCGCCTGAATGCCGTCATAGATCCAGGTCGTGGGCAGGAGGGGCGAGCCGGTGGTCTCCAGGGATTGGAGGTAAACGGCAACGGAGTTGAAGGCCTCGGGGTTGACAAGCTGTTCGGGCCGCATCATCCGCACGACGATGACCAGAATCAGAATCAGCAGGACCCCGAAAAATACGGAGATGGTGCGAATACGGCCGGCCGGCAGGACCGTCGCCGCCCCCATCACGGCCAAGGTGCTCAGTCCCGAGGCCACGAGGCAGAGGGAAAATATAGACAAAAACGACATCCCGTAGAAAAAAACCCCCGCCTTGAAGACCATGCCGTAGGAAAGGAAGATGGGCAGGCTGAACAAGATCACCATCCAGGAGCTGTCCACAAGGCTCTCCAGCCAGCGGGCCAGGAAGATCTTTTCCGCCGCTACGGGAAGGGAATGGACAAGGGGTAGATCGCGGCTGATGTATAACTTTGAGAGCGTCACAATGACGCTGCTGAAGAGGAGGAGGGTAAAGAAGGTCACCACCACCATGGACATGAGCTTGGCCGCCAGGATATCGCCAAACCCTTCGACGCCCTTGAAATAGGTCAGGACCCGGTAAAACATCATGTAGATTCCGAGCCAGAAGACGAGGCCGATGACGCTGAAGAAATAGAGCCTCGCCCGGCTGTCCCAGGCCCCCCGGGAGATCCCGCCGTTTAAAAAAGCCCAGAGCCGCGGCTTCATCAGGGTGAGGACCGCCTTCATTCCATGCCCCCTTCGGCGGTTAGTCGTAAAAAAATATCTTCGAGGTCCCCTTCCCGCATTTGGGCGGAGTGTTTCAGCTCCCCCATGGTTCCCAGGGCAATCAGGGACCCCTTGTGGATGACGCCGATCCGGTCACAGAGGTCCTCGGCCACAACCAGGGTGTGGGTGGACATGAAGATCGTCGTTCCCTGCGCCGCCAGGGAGCGCAGGATATCCTTCACCATGCGGATGGCCCCGGGATCAAGGCCGACCATGGGTTCATCGACGATGATCACCGCCGGATCATGAAGGAGGGCTGCCGCAATGATCAGGCGCTGTTTCATGCCGTGGGAGTAGGCCTCAATCAGTTCCTGCCGCCAGTTGAAAAGGGAAAAGGTATTCAGGAGCTCCGCCGCCTTCGAGGCGAACGTCCCTTCCTCAACCCCGAAGAGATCCGCCGAAAAACGCATAAACTCCCAACCCGTAAGTTTTTCATAGAGATACGGCCGGTCCGGGATGAAGCCGATCTTCTTTTTGACCTCCACCGGGTGTTCCGCCAATGATTGACCGTCGATGATAACCGCCCCTGAGGAGGGGGCCAGAATCCCGCCCATCATGCGGATGGTGGTGGTTTTTCCCGCCCCGTTGGGGCCGATGAAGCCGAAGATCTCCCCCTTGGTGATGGTAAGGTTAAGATTGTTCACCGCCAGTGTTTTATCATAGTACTTTGTAAGATCCTTAAGCTCGATCATTGCGACATCCCTATCACCTGTAGTTTGATCTTTCCCACTACCCCCATGAGGTCAAGTTGTGTTTCCACCTCTCCCCTCACGAGGCGCAGATGGGTCACGTCGGCGGGAAGCTGATTCATCACGGCGTCGGCCGTAACCCAGCCTCCCCAATTATCCAGCCAGACGGCATTCCAGGCATGGTAGTAAAATCGCCCCCGCTGATAGACCAGACCCGTTTCGATGAGGGTCGGAATGCCCGCCGCCCTGGCCAGAGCGGCCACCAGGACCGCATGTTCCGTACAGTCGCCAACGCGATTCTTCAATGTTTCAGCGGCATTGGAAACAGACAGGACGGGGCGTTTTTCGATATTTTTGAATACCCAGGCGACAATCTTGCCTGCCTTCTCTTCATCTCCGTCTTCTCTGGAAACGATCAGCTCTGCCTGGGCGCGGATGGCGGGATTTGACGTCTGAATAAAAGGCGTCGAAACAAGGTAGGCCTCACGGTTTTTCAGGGACCCGCCAACCTTCCCATAAACCTCCTTGCTGACGGTCAATAAATCCTGTGCATAGGTTTGTCTGCCCCCGCCAAGCATCAGGGCGCCGACATCGATGTTGGACAGTTTCACCTTGAGCACCTGCAATCCCGCCGGATCGGGAATCTGGACTCGGGCATCGACGGAGGCCAGGTCGGTCAGATCCGCCGAGCTACTTGTGGCGAGACCCGCAAGGGCATCTTCCCGAGTTGTCTTCTCCAGGGCCATCCCCAGCATGCCCTCCTCCCGAACCACATCGCCTTCCCGATCAAGCCAGGCATATTGACGGGCCCCCATGAAATCGATGGCATACTTTTTCAACATCCGGCGGCGGCCCATGATCGTGAGCGCTTCCTCTCCCACGAAAGACAGGCGCACCGGCCGTGAACCCATGGTCATGGGATCGAATACGGACACGGTGAGCTCCTGCCCCGGCTTCAGATCTGCATGGAGAGCCCTGGTGAATACGCCCTGGGAGAGTTGAACCTGTTCTTTCAGGGGCAGCTCATAACGTCGTTCGTCGCCGGCAACATTCGTAACAACGGACATCCGGTCTTTATTGACCTTTCCCCGGGCATGAAAACTAAAAAGGTTGGAGGCCAGATCAAAGTCAAAAGATGCCAGGGTCATGTCCTTATTCAAGGCGCCCTCGGTCTTAAGAGAAATGCCCTGGACGACGCCCATAGTCTGAATCCGCATAAATACTTCTTCTCTTAATCTAAAGCCCTGTTCCTGACGGGAGAAGGTGCGATGGGTGTAGCCAATTTTGCGGCCCTGCTGGTAAATATTCATCCACGTGTCTTTGGCTGTGTCTGTGGCCTCCCGCTGGATGACGGCGGTCTTTTCCAACTGCCTGCTCCCCCCTCCCGGCAGGGTAAAAACATCCATACGGAACGCCAGGAGTACCAGAAACAGGGCAATCATGATGCCGCCGATGAGTCGGGACCAGGGAAATATTTTTACCGCCATCATGCCTCCTCAGGGGCTGAATATAGATGCGTAGTTTCCCGCTGTCAATGAAAACCCCGGCATAAAGAGAAAAACTTCCTTGTCAGGAAAAATAAATTCTGATAGCGTCGCCATCCCAGTTCACCATGATAAGGGAGCAACGATGGTAATGAAAAAGGATAGATCCATCCAGCTTGCGAAGGATGTCCTGAAAATCGAAGCGGAGAGCATCTCCGGTCTCATTGGTAAATTAAACGATAATTTCACCAAAGCGGTGGATACGATCTACAAATCCAATGGTCGGGTCATTGTCACCGGCATCGGGAAATCGGGCCTGATTGGAAAGAAAATCGTCGCCACCCTTACCAGCACGGGGACTCAGGCCATTTTTCTTCATCCCGTCGAAGGGATGCACGGAGATCTCGGAATTGTGACGAAAAATGACATCGTCCTGGCCATTTCCAACAGCGGCGAAACCCATGAACTAAGTCTCATTGTAACGAGCGTCCGGGAAATCGGGGCGACCCTGATTGCCTTAACCGGCGACACGAATTCCTCCCTTGCCCGCTCCTGCAATCTCGTCATCGATGTCGGCGTGGAAAGGGAAGCATGCCCCTTCGGCCTGGCCCCGACCTCAAGCTCCACCGCCGCCCTCGCCATGGGTGATGCCCTGGCCGTAGCCTTGATAGAAAAGCGGAAGTTCAACGAAAAAGACTTCTACAAGTTTCATCCCGGGGGCAGCCTCGGAATGCGTCTGCGGGCAAAGGTCAAGGAGGTAATGATCAGCTACGCACAAACGCCAAAGGTTCTTACGGGCATGACAGCGACCAGGGCCATTGAAGAAATGGACGCCAACAACAAGGGCTTTGTCCTCGTGACAGACAGAAAAAAAACCCTCCTGGGAATCTTTACCGATGGCGATCTCCGTCGTCTGGTCAAACGAGGCGTCTCCTTTCATGATAAAACCGTTGATGAGGTCATGACCCGCAACCCCAAGACAATCGATGAAAACATCTCCCTCGCCCAGACCATCGAGTCGATGCAACGCGACGAAATCACCACCCTGGTGGTTGCCAATGGGAAGAATACCTTGAAGGGATATATCCACCTTCATGACATTCTGGGCAGAGGGGGCACCCTGAAGATCGCCCTGCCCTGAAAAGCCATATAAAGATCATTTGCATTTCTCTGCCATTCCTTGTAATATAAGTAATCAATCCTACTGTTGTTTGTTGTGCGCGGGATGCTCAAGGGAGCAGACCAAAACTACTGTTTATTTAAACCAAAGGAGGAACGATGAGAGTCCGGGTATCGGCAGTCTTTGAGCAGGCCAATGAGATCCTCTGCATGAAGTACGTCTATGGAGGGAAAGATGTCTTCGCCCTTCCGGGCGGGGGTGTGGACAGGGATGTGCCGCTCCAGGAAGCTGTCAAAAGCGAATGGAAGAACGAACTGGGGGTAAAGGTAGAAGTCGGCGATATCATCCTGGTCGGGGAGGCACCCGGCACAAAAAGGCACCCCCAGACGCTGCACATCGTATTTTTAGCCACCGAGGTCCATGGCATTCCGAAAGTCAGACCCGACCATACCCACTCGCTGGATATTGTATGGGTTTCCGTAAACAAACTGAAGGATTGCCCTTTGTACCCCGATGTGGGCAAACAGCTACATCAATACTTTCAGGAGGGGCAAAATAAATCCCTGGCATTTATTGAAAATTGCATGGAGAGGGGTTTCTGGTAAGAATGTTGATCAAAAACCAAGGAGCACCATCATGTCTATGACAAAATAAGAAATCATCGACAGCTACCAGACATGAGGCAGGTTTTCCCATAAAAACAAAAGCCCCCTGACGAACCGGTTTCGTCAGGGGGCTTTTGTAAGGGACACAGACTTTCAAAAGACGTGTCTTTATTTATCAGATAGAATTGTCAAACCTCTTTTCGTCTCAGCCAGGCCTCCTGATAGAGCCTGCCAATTGTCAGAAAGAGGGCCAGGAAGAACATCCCGAACATGAAGTTGGGGGCCGTCCCGAAATACTGGTCAATCTTAAAACCCAGATACAGGAAGAGGAAGGATGCAAAGGCAATCACGAATCCCCAGCTGCTGATGACCATGATGTGCTGATACTGATGATACACGGGCCTCTGTGTGTTTTGCTGTGTTGCCATGATCTGTTCCTCCTTGCCTCTTTATGTTGATCTGTGTTCCCGATAAATCCCGTTTACGTTAGCCAACCAGATTCTTAATGCCTTCAATGACCGGATTGGTGAAAAGAGCAATCAGCACTGTGTAGAGAGCGAAAACTCCGGTGACTTCTCCCGTGTACATCT
>JANXZC010000030.1 GCA_025355725.1 Syntrophus sp. (in: bacteria) | reverse complement strand
TCATGACCTTCTATTATATTGACGCCAAGACGGCTGCGGAGAACAACAAAAAGGTTGCCTGGATTACCAGCGGCGGCCCCGTTGAACCCCTGATTGCCATGGACATCATCCCCGTTTATCCGGAAAATCACGGCGCCATGATCGGAGCCAGCAAGATGGGCGTCGATCTGTGCGAAAAGGCCGAGGCGATGGGATATGCCAGCGATCTGTGCTCTTACGCCCGTTCCGATATCTCCTGCGCGACGGTGAACGGCGGCCCGATCGGCGGCCTGCCCAAGCCCGATATGCTGATCTGCGGCAACAATATCTGCGGCACCGTCCTCAAGTGGTATGAAATCCAGGCCCGCTATTTCAATGTGCCGCTGTTCATCTTCGATACACCCTTCTGCCATACGGCATTTTATGAAGAGATGCGCCGTTATGTCCGCTCACAGGTTGATGAATACATTGAGTTTCTTGAGATAGCAACGGGAAGGAAATTAGATAGGGATCGGATGGAAGAGGTGGGGAGGCTCTCCGTCGCCGGCCAGCGTATGTGGCAGGCCGTCCTCGATACCACCGTTAACAAGCCGGCGCCCATGAGCGCTTTCGACGCCTTTTTTCATCTGGCCCTGATCGTCACCCTGCGGGGAACCCAGACGGCAGTTGATTATTACCAGGAATTGCTAGATGAGATGAATGAACGTGTAAAGGAAGGCATCGGCGCCGTTCCCAACGAACGCTACCGCCTCCTCTGGGACAATCTGCCCATCTGGTACCGGACAAAATGGCTCTCCGAAAAATTTGCCGCCCATGACGCCTGCCTGGTTGCCGACACCTATACCTCCGCTTGGTGCGGATCCTTGCGCTACATGGATGAAAATGATTTTCTGAACTCCATGGCCGAGGGCTATACCCGCATTTATCTCAACATCGGCGTCGATGAAATGGCACGGTCCGTCTGCGATATGGTGGACAAGTACGACGTGGATGGACTCGTAATCCATTCCAACCGGAGCTGCAAGCCCTATTCCCTAGGCCAGTACGATATCCAGTGCATCGTGGAAGCAAAGAAGGGTATCCCCTCGTTAATGATCGAGGCGGATATGTGCGATGAACGCATGTTTTCAGAAAGCCAAATCGAGACCCGCATAGAAGCCTTCATCGAGATGCTCACACATAGAAATAGGCGGCAAGAGGGAACCAACCGATAGGCAGGCCCTTTTATAAAGTCAAATATTTCCTCAGACCCTCGTCAATGGACGGTATTTGATCCGGTGGGGCTGGTTCGCCTCCATGCCGAGGCGTCCTTTTCTGTCTTCTTCGTATTCCGAGTAGTTGCCGTCAAACAAGACAACCCGGCTGTCTCCTTCGAAGGCCAGGATGTGGGTGGCGATCCTATCCAGAAACCAGCGATCATGGCTGATGACAATGGCGCAACCGGCAAAATTCTCCAGGGCCTCTTCAAGGGCCCGCATGGTATTGACATCGAGGTCGTTGGTCGGTTCATCGAGGAGCAGAACATTGGCCCCTTCCTTGAGCATGCAGGCCAGATGAACCCGGTTTCGCTCGCCCCCGGACATGAACCCGACTTTTTTCTGCTGGTCTGAACCGGAGAAGTTGAACCTGGCCACATAGGCCCTTGAATTTACTTGTTTGCCTCCCAATTGGACTATGTCCTGACCACCGGAGATATTTTCCCAGATGGTTTTGTCGGGATCGAGATGGTCGCGGCTCTGATCCATGTAGGCGAGTTTCACAGTGTCGCCAATCCGGATTGTTCCTGAATCGGGCGTCTCCTGGCCCGTAATCATCCGGAAGAGGGTGGTCTTGCCGGCGCCGTTCGGCCCGATGACGCCGACGATCCCTCCCGGTGGGATGGCAAAGGACATGTCCGCCATGAGCAGTTGGTCGCCGTATCCTTTGATGACGTTTTCCGCTTCCATGACCACCTTGCCCAGGCGAGGTCCCGGCGGTATATATATTTCGAGCTCTCGATCCTGTTTATCCACTTCCTGGCCCAATAGTGTTTCATATGAAGTGATACGGGCCTTTGCTTTGGCATGCCTGCCTTTCGGCGACATCCTGATCCACTCCAATTCCCGCTCCAGGGTTTTCTGCCGCTGGGACTCCGTCTTTTCCTCGCTACGCAGGCGGTTCTGTTTTTGTTCCAGCCAGGAAGAATAATTACCCTTCCAGGGAATGCCGATGCCCCGGTCCAGCTCCAGTATCCAGCCGGCCACATTATCCAGAAAGTACCGGTCGTGGGTCACAGCAATAATGGTTCCAGCGTACCGTTGCAGGTGGTGCTCCAGCCAGGCGACCGTCTCGGCGTCCAAATGGTTCGTCGGTTCATCGAGTAGGAGGATGTCCGGCTTTTGCAAAAGCAGTCGGCACAGGGCGACGCGTCTCTTTTCTCCACCCGAGAGGATCTTGACGGATGTTTCTCCGGGAGGGCAGCGCAAAGCGTCCATCGCCATTTCCAGGCGGGAGTCCAACTCCCAGGCGTCGAGGTTATCGAGTTTTTCCTGCACCGTTCCCTGGCGCTCGATCAGTTCATTCATCTGGTCGTCCGTCATGGGTTCGGCAAATTTTTCGTTGATCATGTTGTACTCGTCAAGGAGAGCGACGACATCCTTCACACCCTCTTCGACAATCTCCCGTACGGTCTTCGACCCGTCCAGAACAGGCTCCTGTTCCAGAAACCCAATGGTGAGCCCCGGAGAAATAATGGTCTTCCCGTTAAAGTCCTTATCCACACCGGCCAGGATACGCAGGAGCGAACTCTTGCCTGATCCGTTCAGTCCCAGGACGCCGATTTTGGCCCCGTAAAAATAGGAAAGGGAAATATCTTTAAGGACAGCCCGCTTTTCATAAAATTTACTTACCCCAATCATGGAGTAGATAATCTTGTTTCCTTCTGTAGCCATAAAAATCCTCTCTTGAGAGTGATAATGTTTTACTTCATCGTCTGGCTCTGAATAGCCGTTATAACGACGGTATTGAAGATATCAACGACCGTACATCCCCGGCTCAGGTCGTTAACCGGCTTGTTCAGTCCCTGGAGCATGGGTCCGATAGCCAGGGCCCCCGTTTCCCGCTGAACGGCCTTATAGGTATTGTTTCCCGTATTAAGATCGGGAAAGATAAGGACGCTGGCCTGACCGGCGACTTCCGAACCGGGCATTTTCTGAGCGCCTACGGCAGGGTCCACGGCCGCGTCGTATTGAATTGGTCCGGCGATCTTCAGGTCCGGACGTCGCTGTTTGACGATTTCTGTTGCCTTGCGCACCTTTTCCACATCGTCGCCGACTCCGGAGGTCCCGGAGGAATATGAAAGCATGGCTATTTTTGGTTCAATGCCGAAAAATGATGCGCTCTCCGCAGATGAAATGGCAATATCAGCCAGGTTTTCGGAGGTGGGGTCGGGATTGACGGCGCAATCGCCAAAGACACAGACCCGGTCCGGCATGCACATAAAGAAGACGGACGATACAATGGCAATACCGGGCTTGGTTTTGACGAACTGGAGAGCCGGAATGATGGTATGCTGGGTGGTGTTGATCGCTCCCGAAACCATCCCGTCGGCTATGCCTTTATATACCATCATCGTTCCGAAATAGGAGCCGTCCGTCATGAGGTCGTGGGCCATTTCCCTGCTTACATTTTTTCCCTTCCGCAGCTCATAGAGAGTATCCACAAATTCCGGATATAATTCCGACTCCGCCGGCTGGAAAATGTGAACTTTGTCAGGGGGGAGATGGATGCCCAGACGTTTCGCTGCGGATAATATTTCATTGCTGTCGCCAAATATTGTAAGTTTGACGATGTCCTGTTCGATAAGGCGGGCGGCGGCCGTCAGCACCCGGTCGTCATTTCCTTCCGGAAGAACTATGTGACGCTTCTGCCGACGCGCCCTTTTGACGATTTCATATTGGAACATATGGGGCGTCATCCCTTTGTGCCTGAAGGTTGTCAGCCGCTCTCCCAGGGCCTTCAGATCAACATATTCCTCAAACGTCCGGATGGCCAGTTCTACTTTCCGTGTATTATCGGCATATATCTCAGAACGGATGGAACCGACCCGGTTGGCCGCATCATAGGTTCCCAAGGGAACGACGCTGATGGGGGCCACCGTTTGCAGGCCTTCGATCAGCTTGGAGACCGCAGGTTCCGGTTCAAAGCCACCAGTCAACAAGATCCCGGCCAACCGAGGATAATGTCGTGAGAGGTTGGCCTGGAGGGCTCCGATGATGATGTCCGAGCGATCGCCGGGGGTGACGATCAGGGTGTTGTCCTTGAGGTGATCAAGGAAGTGGTGCAGTTGCATGGCTCCCACAATGGTATGATCCACAGGGTTATCGTGTCGGGTGCTTCCGAACAGGGCTTTGGCTCCCAGGCTGTCATGGACTTCTCTGAAGGTTGGGCTGTTGAGCTTGGTCATTTCGGGAAGGACGGACAGGATCGTTTGTTGTGGCAAGTAATTACGGATCGCAGCCGCCACTTCCGGAAGCTGGTCTTCACGAGCTCTGTTAATCAGTACGGACAGTACCTCTACATTACCTTTTTTAAATCCTTCGTAGGCGGCAATGGAAAATTTGGCTACTTCCTCAACAGTTTTGTTTTCTGCTGATACAACCATAATGACAGGAATACCGAGGTTCTTAGGAATAAGGATATTGGCGTCAAACTCAAAAATTACCCCTTTCCCCATGTAATCCGTACCCTCGACGATTGTAAAATCGTATTGGTCTTCCATCTTTTTATATTTTTCAATTAGGGCGTCGATTACGGCGACATCCGATTTATTAGTCGCGCGATCGGCAACCTCTTTACCAGTAAATCCATAAGCATCTTCGTAAGATATAGACATATTGAATCGTTTCAAGATCAGCTGGATGTGGGGATCCTTTTCTTGTTTGTCGTTGACAGTTATTACGGGTTTGAAGTAACCTACACTTGGCAGATAATTGAGAATTGCGTTCATCAAGCCCAGAACGATAAGGGATTTACCGCTGTGCTCCTCGACCGCTGCAATATAAACGCCTTTAGTCATTTTATACTCCCCTGGTAATCGTAATCGCTCTCGAACAGACGGGACCGGGCTGTTTATGAAAATAGGTGAAATTCACCGACTTGTAAAGAGAAAACTGTGTTTACCCCCACCTGCAATCTTCCCCGTCAAAGGGGTCGGCAATATTCGGACTTTATACGAAGTCCTTTTACGATGATCTGGTAATGGTCAATCCAATTGAAGTTGCTTCTCAGGAACCATGTGTGATAGGAAAGAAAAAACAATAAAAACCCGCAAGTATTTAATCAAAGCGGGAGAAAGCTAAAGGAAATACAGTTTGCAGAAACAGAACATAAGAAATATCGCCATCATCTCTCATGTCGATCATGGCAAGACGACCCTTGTGGACGGCATGATGAAACAAACCGGCACCTTTCGGGAGCATCAGGTTGTGGAGGAGCGGGTGATGGATTCCATGGATCTCGAACGGGAGCGGGGAATCACGATCATGGCCAAGAATACGGCCATACGCTTTGGTGAAGTTAAAATTAATATCGTTGACACGCCCGGACACGCCGATTTCGGCGGCGAGGTCGAGCGGAGCTTCAATATGGTGGACGGGGCGATCCTCCTCGTCGATGCGAGCGAAGGGCCGCTGCCCCAGACCCGCTTCGTCCTCAAGAAGGCTTTGGCCAAGAAAATTCCTGTTATTCTCGTCATCAACAAGATTGACCGTAGCGATGCCAGGATTGAAGAAGTCATTAATGAGGTCTATGACCTTTTCATCGATCTGGACGCAACGGAGGAGCAGATCGAATTTCCCATTCTCTTCACCCAAGCCAAAAAGGGAGTGGCTCATCGCATACAGGGAGACGATTCGACGGACCTTCGGCCCCTTTTCGAGACCATCGTGACGACGATTCCAGCTCCCGATGGAGACGATCAGGCGCCTCCCCAGTTTCTGTTGACGACCCTAGACTACGATCCCTATGTAGGCCAGATCGCCATCGGTCGTCTGATGAATGGTATTCTGGAGATGAATCGGTCTTATACGCTCTGCGGTGAAAAGGCATTGACACCGGGGATCAAGTTTTCCGCCCTCTACACCTTTGTGGGCATGAAAAGAATTGCCGTCGATAAGGTTGAATCCGGGGACATCGTTGCCTTTGCCGGCGTGGCAAATATCAATATCGGCGATACCGTCTCCGCCCTAGAAAATCCCCAGCCCCTGCCGAGAATCAAGGTTGATGAGCCGACGGTTTCGATGATCTTTTATGTTAACAATGGCCCCCTGGCTGGTCGAGAGGGAAAATATCTGACCTCCCGCCATATTCGCGAGCGACTGGAAAGGGAGACCCTGCGCAACGTGGCCCTCCAGGTGAAACCGACGGAACGGGCCGACGCCTTTGAGGTCTGCGGCAGGGGAGAGCTGCAGATGGCGATTCTCATTGAGACCATGCGTCGTGAAGACTACGAATTCATGGTTTCCAGACCCCAAGTTATTACGAAAGAGGAGGACGGGCGCGTCCTCGAGCCGGTCGAGCGCTTGTTTCTTGATATTCCCGAGGCATTCGTTGGGGTGGTAACGGAAAAACTTGCCGGCCGCAAGGGAAGGATGGCCAACCTCGTCAACAAGGGCAGCGGTCGTGTAAACATGACATTTCTTATTCCCGCCCGTGGGCTTATCGGTTTTCGCAGCCACTTTCTGACCGATACCAAGGGATCAGGGGTCATGAATACCCTCTTTGAAGGCTATGAACCCTGGTTCGGCGCCATTCCGCAACGGCTGACCGGCGCCCTTGTCGCCGACCGTGCGGGGAAAATCACTGCCTATGCCTGCCATGCGATGGCTGACCGGGGAGAGCTCGTCGTAGCACCGGGGACGGAAGTTTACGGCGGCATGGTCGTCGGAGAGCGTAACCGCTCCACGGACCTGAATGTGAATATCGTCAAGGAGAAAAAACTGACTAATATGAGGAGTTCCACCTCGGACGCGACAGTGATTCTCCGCCCCCCGCGGCTTATGTCTCTCGATCAGTGCATCGAATTCATTGCCGAGGATGAGGTTGTCGAGGTTACCCCCGGCAGTATCCGTCTCCGGAAAAAGGAACTTGATGCCCAGCTGCGGATGGCCCGCTATCGTGAGGAGAAATGGGCCTGAGCATAATGATAACATCATCGGGTCTTATCTTTTTCAAGAAATACCTGGCAATCCATGCCAGAGTTTGCGTACATCTCTTTTGACGGTAATAGACGCGACTTGAAACCAGGAGCGCGACATCCATAAGGAAAACGCGGGTCATAGGTGATGTAGAAATGTTGACAAGAGAAGCAGTTTATCTCCGTTCCCTGCATTTTTTGTCCTGCCTGTGAAGGAATGTCACTGATCATAGATAAATTAAGATCATTCTTGTCATACATAGTTCCGATGCTGTATGGATTCAATATATCCCACCGTGCCGGATGATATCTGGGCGGCGTTGGCCTCATCCGTATCCAGGTGCATGTCCATGCGGAAGTTTGGATTGACGCGGGTGAGGACATCGCCGAAAATCAACTCCCGGACACCCTTGACCTTGATCATGACCACGTCTTTATCACGTAGCCCCATGCTCAGGGCCTCTTCGGGGGACATGTGGATGTGGCGTTTGGCGCAAATAACTCCTTTGTCCAAAACAACACTACCGATATCGCCCTCAATTGTGACGCTGGGGGTGCCTTCAATATCGCCGGAGTCCCGAATAGGGGCATCAATGCCGAGGCGGAATTGTTCGGTCCGGGCAATTTCCACCTGGGATTCCTTGCGCAGAGGGCCGAGGATACGCACCTTTTCTATGCGACCCTTGGGGCCGATGAGATTCACCGTTTCCGCGGCTGCAAACTGGCCTGGCTGGCTCAATTCCGAGCGGGGTGTCAGGGTGCGACCGGCGCCGAAAATGATCTCGAAATCTTCCTGGCACAAATGGACATGATGGGCCGAAGTACTAAGAGGAATCGCCCTGGATCGGAATCTTTCCATCTCATTAACAGGGAGAGAACGTCCCAGGGAATGAATGGTTTCCCTGGCAATCATCCTTTCTTCATCTGCAGGAACGACGAGGATACGGATCTTGGCATCGGTCTCGGATATGTCGGCAATCTGGCCTCGCATGGCCACGGTTTTTCGGTTTATCTCATCGGAAACGGTGATCCCGAATACCTCCAGTCCCTGGCAGATGCGGGCGCGAATCTCGGGGGAGTTTTCACCGATGCCGCCTGTAAAAATAAGGACGTCCAGGCCGCCGAGGGCGGCAATATATGATCCGATGTATTTTTTGACCCGGTAACAGAAAACACTTACCGCCATTTTACAACGCATGTCTCCGGCTTCTGCAGCTTCCAGGACTTCGCGCATGTCGTTGCTCTTGCCGCTTAGGCCCATGAGTCCACTTTCTTTATTGAGAATTTTATCGATCTGTTCGAACGTCATGCCCCCATGTCGCATCAGGTGCAGGAGAGCACCCGGGTCAATATCGCCGGCCCGGGTCCCCATCACCAGCCCCTCAAGGGGCGTCATGCCCATGCTCGTATCTATGCTCTGCCCATGATCGATAGCACATACGGATGCACCACTTCCCAAGTGACAGGAGATAATCTTCAAGTCTCCGACGGGAACTTTAAGGGCGGTGGCGGCGCTCAGAGAGACAAAGCGGTGGTTGGTTCCGTGAAATCCGAAACGGCGGATATGTTCTTTCTCGCACAGATCGAAGGGAAGGGCATAACGGAAGGCGGCCTCGGGCATATTGAGATGAAATGCCGTGTCGAAAACGGCGACCTGGGGAACCCCGGGCAAAATATTCTTTAAAGTCTCAATACCCTCCAGGTTGTAGGGATTATGGAGGGGGGCGATGGGTATGCACGCACGTATCGCCTCCGTAACCTCTTCGTTGATGGGCATGGAACTGGAAAAACGTTTTCCCCCATGGACAACCCGATGGCCGACGGCGGAGATCTCATTGATATCGCTTAGGGCACCATGGTCGGCACGGGCAAGCACCTGCACCATTTCATGAAAGGCGTCACTCACGGTTGCGATGTGCTCACCGGGGATCGTCTGTTTTTGACCCGATATCTTGATACTGTGGGATGCCTGACCTGACCCGATTTTTTCCACAAGGCCGTCTAATAATGATTCCTTCTTGACAGTGTCGAAGAGGGAGTATTTTAATGAGGAACTGCCGCTGTTTACAACGAGAATCTTCATCGGTTCCGATACGGAGGAGAAGTTAAGATCGTAGGGATCATCATTTTCACGGTGGGCAAGGCGCCGCCGTTTCACCTCTTCCTGAAACTTTTCGTCATCCAGAAGACGTTTGGTGATGAATTTGGTTACCTTCATAAGGGTCTTGGGATTCCGGGCAATGATCTGAGAGATCGTTTCTCTTGGAATTTTAATTATCTTACTGTCCCGGGAAGAGGTTACATTGGCACCGGCCGGCTCGCCGGAGAGGATCGACATCTCGCCAAAGAAGGCCCCCCTTTCGAGCGAAGCGACAACCTGTTGCCTTCCCGTTTCGTCGGGCAGCGAAACATCAACCTCTCCGTCATAGACAATCCAGAGGAAACGTCCGATGTCCCCGATTTTGATTATTTTGGTCTCGTCGGGACAATCAATGCTTTGCGAGCTCGCTGCTAAAAAGGCTATATCATCAGCCCCCAGATCGGAGAAAATGTCGATGGATTTAAAAAATTGAGCTAATTCCATGGTAATACCTCCTGTCGGCTTCCGTAAATATTTCCTGTGAATTGTTTTTAACGTGGGAAATCATTGACCTGTGAACCTAAAATATCTGTTCCGATGCTAATAAATAACCCAAGCAGAGTCAACAAAATATCGTAGTTTTCCGGATGAAAAATAACATGCTTTATGTTAAAAAACTGATGTGGAAATAACGCTGGAACATTAAATGGAAAAAGATACATTTAAAATATGCCCGGAATGTGCTTATTCGACCCAGGATGGGGAAGGGGGGAAATGTCCCGATTGCCGGACGGAGTTGCTCCGCAGCTGTCCAGTATGCCTTCAACCTTTCCATGAAAAAAGGAGTATGCACTGCTTAAAGTGCGGCGAGAAGTTGAGAATATCGTACATACCCATTCAATGACAATGGGAATTGGCGGTTTGATTATGACCAGGACGGCGATTTTAAATCAAGTGCTTTAGAAAGAAGAGACATGAATAATCATACCGTAGGAATCGATGTCGGTTCCATCACATCCAAGGCAGTCTTGATGAAAGACGGGATAATGTTGGCCTACAAGGTAGTTTTCACTGGCTATAACGTCGAAACAGCAGCCTGTAAAGTATTTGATGAGGTTCTTGCGGAAGTTGGACTGCCGCCGGAGGCGATTGGAAGGATAGTGGCAACGGGATATGGCAGGAAGGGCGTCTCCATTGCTCATGAATCACTGACCGAGATTCTCTGTCACGCCGCAGGGGCTTATTATCAGAATCCGGATACTCGGTTTATTATCGATATCGGGGGGCAAGACAGCAAGGCGATCCTCCTGGACGATACGGGGAGAGTGAAAAATTTCACCATGAACGACAAATGCGCTGCGGGAACAGGACGGTTTCTGGAAGTCATGGCCCGGGCTATGGAAGTAAATCTGGAAGACTTCGGCGATCTCTCCTTACAGGCAGATCTACCGGCAAAGATCAGCAGCCTCTGCACCGTCTTTGCCGAATCGGAAGTTATCTCTCTGATTTCCAAAGGTGTGTCCCGGGAAAACATAATCGCGGGCATTCATGAATCCATAGGCGCCCGCGTGTCGGCGATGGCTAAAAGGGTAGGGCTGCGGGCGCCCGTCATGATGACGGGTGGGGTTGCAAAAAACAAGGGAGTGGTGCGAGCCTTGGAAGAAAAACTGAATCTTCCCATCGAGGTTTCCCCCCATGCGCAGGTTAACGGCGCCATAGGGGCGGCTTATCTGGCAGGGAAATGAGATACTATCGCGAAACGGGATAAGATGATTAACGGAGAGAATCTTGAGGGAAAAATAAAGGGATTGATCCTGTCCAGGGTCGCCATGGCGACCTTTGTGCTCGGCATATTTATCTTCTTGCAAATTAAAGCCCCGGACTTCTTAACCCAGAGGTCCATATCTTTTTTTTATGGAATTATTGTCCTCATCTATCTTCTTTCTCTGGTTTTTTCGGTCCTAAGCAGAATCGTCACGGACCAGCGGGGCCATATCTATCTCCAGACCATGACCGATGTAATCATGATTACCGCCCTCATCTATGTAACCGGTGGAATCAGGTCCACATATGCCGTATTCTATCCATTGGTTATTATCTACTCTGTCCTTTATCTTGGCAGGAATGGCGGTCTTATTACCGCTTCGGCCGCATCGATCTTTTACGGACTTTTGATTGACCTTGAATATTACCGTGTTATCACCCCCATTTCCCATCCTTACATCTGGGAAGTCCCCGATACAGCCGGACATGTATTTCTCCGTATATTTATCAACATCCTTTCTTTTTACCTCATTGCCCTCTTGGCCAGTTTCGTGGTCGAGAAGGAAAAAAAGACGAGAGCCCTCCTTGTCGAGAAGGAATCAGCCTTCAACCAGCTGGACTTGCTCTATCGTTCTATCATCGAATCGATTGATGCGGGCATTTTGACTATAGATCTGGAAGGGAGGATAAAATCATTCAACAGAGCCGCAGAACAGATTACGGGTTTGACTTTTAACTCGCTGGAAAATCACAGCATCCAGAATATCTTTCCTGCCTGGAAAGAATTCTATGTTAATAGTCTTGATAATGAGGGGAGCGTTAAGGGACGCTTTGAAATGCCCGCCGTTGTGATTCATGATCGTCGTTTGATTTTAGGCTGCGCCCTCTCGGCGCTTCGGGATAATAGCAGCCAAAAGATCGGCGATATTCTAATTTTTCAGGACCTGACAAAGGTCAAGGAAATGGAAGCAGTATTAGAGAGAAACCGTCGTCTTGCTTTCGTCGGCGAAATGGCGGCGGGACTTGCCCATGAAATCCGCAACCCCTTGGCCTCCATCAGCGGTTCCATTCAGATGTTGATGAAAGAATCCAATATGGGAACCACGGAAGGGCGGCTTATGCGGGTAATAATGCGTGGCAAGGACCAACTGGAAGGGTTTGTAAAAGATTTTCTCCTGCTGGCCAGACATAACCGCGGTCCCCATCATGAAGTGCTAATTGGCGATGTTATCAGGGAGGTTATGGAAGCGGCGGAGGTAATGCCGGATTGGAACATGAATATTAAAATCAGCGAGAATATTGAAGAAGGCTGCGCTATCAAAGGGAACAGGGAAGAGATGCGTCAATTGATATGGAACCTCATCCTCAACGCTGCCCAATCGATGCCGGAAGGGGGCCGTCTTGACCTTGGCGTCAGTGAAAAGAACCTTGAGAATCAAGATGGACTCGAGATTATCGTGGCAGATAATGGTGTGGGGATTAGCGAAGAAAATAAAAAATTGATATTTGAGCCTTTTTTTACCACCAAAGAGCGGGGTACGGGGTTAGGCTTGGCTATTGTGATGAGGATCGTCAATAGCTATGGTGGGAATTTGCTGTTCGAAAGTACTTCAGGCATGGGGACGAAATTTGTGATCTGGCTCCCCAAGACTGGGTTTATCACAGGAGGTGAAAATGGCGAAGATACTCGTCGTTGACGATGATCAGGGCATGAGAGATTTTCTCGAAATCATGTTGACCAAGGAAGGGCACAAGGTATCCTGCTATGGAGAGCCGGAAAAAGCCCTTGTCCGGTGCGGAAAAGATAAATATGATCTGGTGATTACGGATCTCAAAATGCCCCGGATGGACGGTATAGCTTTTCTTAAACGGCTAAAAGAGCAGGAACCTGAATGCCAGGTTATCCTGATTACCGCTTTTGCCTCAGGTGAAACCGCCCTTTCCGCCATGAAAGAAGGGGCTTACGACTATATAGAGAAGGATTTCGACATCGATGATCTGAAAAAGACAATCGGCGCCGCCCTCGATAAAAAAGGGATTAAGAGTGGTGACGCCCAGTTTCTAAGAGACATTGAAGGCGGAGTTGCCTTTGGCGGCATGATCGGTAAAAGCAAGGAAATGCTTAAAGTCTATAGTACGATCAAAAAGGTGGCGGAGACCTCTGCAAATATCCTGATTCTCGGAGAAAGCGGCACCGGCAAAGAACTCGTTGCCAAAGCAATCCATGAAAACAGTCCCAGAAAAGACATGCCCTTTGTTGTCATCAACTGCGGCGGCATTCCTGAAAATCTTCTTGAATCGGAGTTTTTCGGTTATATGAAGGGCTCTTTTACCGGTGCCTTTGCGGATAAAGCCGGCCTCTTTGAAGTTGCCAGCAAAGGAACTATTTTTCTAGATGAAATAGGAGAGTTGCCAGCTTTACTTCAAGTAAAGCTTCTAAGAGTTGTTCAGGAAAAAACCTTCAGAAGGATCGGCGGTGCAGAGGACATCAAGGTCGATGTCCGGATTATCTCGGCGACAAATCAAATTCTCGAGAAGAAGGTAAAAGAGGGGACCTTCCGTGAAGATCTTTACTATCGCCTTAATGTCATTCCCGTCCATTTGCCGGCCCTGAGGCATCGCAAAGAAGACATCCCCGTATTGACAAAATATTTCATTGAGAAGTATTCCCGCGAATTTTCAAAGGATGTTATAACGATATCAACATATGCGCTAGAATTACTTATGGATTATCCCTTTCCAGGCAATATCAGGGAACTGGAAAACATCATTGAAAGATGCGTCGCCCTGGAGACTACCAATATCATCCTGCCGGACAATTTATTCATCGGTCATAATAGGGAAAGAGAAGAAAACAATCTCGATTACAATTTCTCTGATGACGGTATTCAACTTAACGAGGAACTGGCAAATATCGAAAGGCAGCTTATTCACAAGGCCCTTGTAAAATCTAATGGTTCCAAGACCAGGGCCGCAGAACTGCTCCATGTGAGTTTTGATTCCTTGCGCTATCGGATTGACAAATTAGGTATCGATAATCAGTGATACGGCAGAAAAAAGCTTGACATTCTGTATAGCATTTATTAATGATGAGCCATAATTTTGTGCTAAGGAACGTAGTAATATGATCAGGCAGATCGGCAACATCGCGAATTCAGGTTTCTTTTTTAGTTTTTTTAGCTTTTTTGGGGAGGTCTGCCGACCGCGCTCGTGATCTGAGACAAATCTAACGAGCCGTGGGCAGACCGAAAGGGTGCCCACGGCTTTTTAATTTATGAAGGCCGTGGAGATAATCCCGGCCTTTTTTATTTTCACCAACTTACGGTAAAAATCAACAAGGAGGATAAAGCATATGAGAAGGCCAACAGGACAAAGATTTCTTATTACCATCCTTGCAGGGATCATGATTCTATGTCTTTCCGGACTGTCGTCGGCAAAGACAATCAAAGTGGGAGCCGCTATCAACATGACCGGGCCGGCCTCCACCTGGGGACAGTATCATGCCAAAGGGCAGCAGGATTATTTCCGCTATGTCAACGAAGTAAAAGGCGGCGTAGCGGGAAACCGCATCGAGATGACCCTTGTCGATACTGCCTACAAAGTACCCGAGGCCGTTTCGGCAGTACGCAAATTTGCCGTTCAGGAAAAGGTGGATATGATTGCCACCTGGGGCGCCGGGGAGGGCCTGGCCGCCAAGCCGATTATTCAGACCTACAAGATCCCGACCATCAATTATTCGACAAGCTGGGAGATCCTCGAACCCCCTGTCGATTACATGTATCTACCCTTTGGCAGCTACAAGATGGACTGCTACGCAATCCTCGACTATATCCGGGCTATTCACAAAGGAAAAGAGAAGCCGAAGGTTGGTTTGCTTACCTTCAATAATGCCTATGGGCGCTCCATCCACAAACCAAGTCTTGAATATGCAAATAAAATTAATATTGACATCGTCGCCGTGGAAGAATTCCCACCCAAAACGGTTGATCTGACAACGGAGCTTCTCAGGCTGCAAAAGAAGGGGACCCAGTACATTGTCATGCAGATGCTTCCTTCGGCCATCATTACCACCTTCAAGAGCGCTGATAGGATCAGATACAACCCGATATTTTTCGGGACCTGGACCTCGACGGATCCGGATTTCTTCAAACTCGGGAAGGGAATAATCAAGGACAGGTTGTTGATGCAATTTCCCGGCGGTCTGCCTACCGATCGCACCCCCGGCATGAAGATCATGACGGACTTGTGGACCAGGTATAAAACCGTCAGCAAATTCGACGCCTCTTACTGGGAAGGAGTGGTTGTAGGCATGATCATGGAACGGGCCTTTATCAGAGCCCATGAGAAATACGGGGACATCAACCGGGAAACGATCAATAGTGCGTTGGAATCTTTCAAGAATGAAGATTTTGGCGGCCTTGTTCCGAGTGTGACATACACGAAAACGGACCATGGCGCCTCTTTTAAGGCAAGAATCGTAAAAGTCCAGGAAAATGGGAACTATGTCCCACTGACGAAGTTTTTCATTCCCGGCAAAGAAAAAATACAACTTTTTAAGTGACCAGGCAAACAAAATGAAAGCCTACCGTGGCCAGCCGGAAATATTTGCGGCAAGACAGGAGAAGGACCGTTACGCAGACCTGGAGATCAGGGATCTGTCCCTGAATTTCGGCGGCGTGAAGGCCCTGACTAACATCGATCTCAAGGTAAGAAACGGGGAACTATATGCCGTGATCGGCCCGAACGGGGCAGGCAAGACAAGCCTCATGAATTGTATCACCGGGTTCTACAAACCCAAGAGCGGCCGAATTATCTTTAATGACCGGGACATCACCCGGATGCACGCCCATAACCTCGTCAAGATCGGCATCGGAAGAACTTTTCAGAATATTGAACTTTTCCCCGGGATGACCGTTCTTGCCAACATGCTTCTGGCCCGTCATCTCTACTGTCGTTATTCCTTCCCGGGGGCAGGTCTCTATCTGCCTTCCGTACGCCGGGAGGAGGTCCGCCACCGCAGGTTGATTGAAGAGCTGATCGATTTTCTGGAGATACAGGCAATAAGAAATAAAAATGTGGCCTCCTTACCCTACGGGTTGATGAAAAGAGTGGAACTGGGAAGGGCGCTGGCTCTTGAGCCGCGACTGCTCGTCCTGGATGAACCCTTTGCCGGAATGACCCTCGAAGAGAAGGAGGATATGGTTCGTTTTATCACGGAGATTAATGAAGTGTGGGGACAGACAATTGTCCTTGTTGAGCATGACATGGCCATTGTCATGAGCATTTCTCACCGTATCGCCGTACTGAATTTCGGAGAAATGATAGCCGAGGGAACGGCTGATGAAATCGGCCGTCATCCGGAAGTCATCCGAGCGTATCTGGGATGAAGATCGACGGCTTCGTAAAACGTCCGGATGCAGCGTTGCGCTGTATCCTTCGTCACTGCGGCGTACGATAAGTACGCCTCATGACTCAGGCTTTGCGCGCCTTTCCTGCGAATCTTTTTCGAAGACGTCTATTATGGATAATTTTATGAGTTTTGGGGTCCATCAAGATTATGATTGAGCAAAAAAGTGGAACCACAGACGACCGTACGTTGACCTTGCCCCAGTTGCTTGCACAACAGGCCGGAGTATTGGGTAAAGACTTCACGGCCATAAGGGAAAAGGCCTACGGCATCTGGCACACCTTTAATTGGGAAGAATATCTTCGTTATGTGCGAATTACCGCCATGGGCCTTGCCGCTCTTGGTCTGCGTCGAGGTGAAAACGTTATCCTGATTCTTAACAACCATCCGGAGTGGCTCTTCACGGAAATCGGCGCCCAGGCATTGGGGGCCGTCACGATGAATGTCTTTACATCGGCTACTCCTGATGAGTTGCAATCTTCCATCCAGCGTACCCAGGCGGCCCTGGTGATTGCCCAGGACCAGGAACAAGTAGATAAACTGATCGAGATTCATGGTCATATCTCCCATGTGCGGCAGGTTGTCTATATTGATCCTACCGGCATGCGCTCCTACCGGGACATGACATGGTTGCAGTCTTATGCGGATTTACTACAGGCGGGGGAAGAACTGGACCGCAAGTCGCCTGATCTCTTCGAACAGGAGCTGAATAGAGGAAAATCCAAAGACATCGCCTTGATGATCCAGACATCCGGTACCACGGGCATGTCGAAGCTTGCCATGCTTTCTCACCGGAGCATGACTTCGATTGGGAAACAGTGGACCCAGGCTATATCCCTGAATTCCGGAGAAAATTGGCTTTCCATGTCTCCTCCGGCATGGATCGTAGATCAGATGTGGGGCTTCGGCGTTTCCCTGTATAGCGGGATGACCATGAATTTTCCCGAGACCCCCGAAACGGTGACCGAAGATTTTCGCGAGATCGGTCCCTCGGTGATTATCACAGCTTCGCGTTTCTGGGAGGATCTGGCCTCAAAAATACGTGTAAAGATGGCCGACGCGGGATGGATTAAACGCCGATTATTCCATTGGGCGGAAAAAACAGGTCGCGCCACGATCGCAAAACAATCAGTCGGAGAAGAGGCGGCATGGCATCAGAAGCTCTTACATCGCTTTGCAGCATGGTTTGTTTACGAACCCCTCCTCGACCGGATCGGCTGCGCCCACTTCCGTAATGCCTACACGGGCGGTCATCCCATCAGCCCCGACGTTATCAGGTTTTTTCAGGCTATCGGGCTGAATCTCAAGCAGTGTTATGGTCTCACCGAGGCGGGGGGCATCTTTCAGGTACAACCTGATCATCAGGTCAAACCGGAAACGGTAGGAAAGCCGCTCCCCGGTGTCGAGATCATGCTCGATGCGGATCAGGAAGTAATGGTGAAGAGCGACTCCCTGTTTTCAGGTTATTACCGTGATTTTCAGACGACGGAGAAGGCTTTCCATAACGGCTGGCTGAAGACGGGCGACGCCGGTTATATCGATCAGGATGGTCATCTCATCATTATCGGTCGCAAGGAAGATATCATCAAGAATAAGAGCGGCCAGGCGTTTTCTCCGGATTTCATCGAAACCCGTCTTAAATTCAGCCCCTATATAAAGGAGGCCGTCACTTTTGGAGAATCAAGACCCTTCATTACGGCTATGGTGAATATCGATATGGAAAACGTCGGCAACTGGGCGGAGGAAAGGCTCATCCCTTTTACAACTTACCTGGATCTATCTCAGCAAAAAGCTGTGGAAGACCTGATCGGCAATGAAATAAGGGAAATCAACAAACAATTACCCGAGATCATGAAAATCAGGAAATTCCTGCTTCTTTATAAGCTTCTGGACGCAGACGATGAAGAACTGACCCGGACCGGCAAGGTTCGAAGACGTTTTATCTACGGGCTCTATCTCCAGTTGATCGAGTCCATGTACCGTGAAATCTCACAGGTCGAGACAAAAGGCAAGATCCGTTACCGGGACGGCAGGGTAGGGGAGATAACGACAAAGGTTAACATATCAACCATCTAAACTCATCCCCACCACAACCCTTTGGAAGGGGAGGCAGGATAAAGATGAAACATGGGAACGAACGAAGAAATGTCTCCAGCCCTTGAAGAAACTGGGGATGAGAGGAGAGAAAAATGGATTTCTTCATACAACTGGTGGTCAATGGTCTGAGTGTCGGGTTCATCTATGGAATATCCGCCATGGGTTTTGTCATGATCTTCAAATCATCAAGCGTTCTCAATTTTGCCCATGGTGAATTGTTGGCCATGGGGGCCTATATTTTTCTCGTTCTGGTGACCTGGGTGGAATTGCCGGTCTACGCTGCCTTCCTGTTGACAATGGCGACGTGTTTTTCCCTTGGTTTCATTGTGGAGCGTCTCTTTTTACGGCCCTTGATCGGAGAACCCCTCATTTTTGTCATTATGCTTACCGTCGGGCTGGCTGCGATGTTCAAGGGTCTGATCCTGCTGATCTGGGGTGGTAATCTCCATACTTTTCCTGATTTTCTACCTTCCTGGTTGAGCCTGAACTGGGGCAGCGTCGCGGTGCAACCGGTTTATACGCTGGCGTTGGTGGTCGGGACGATCTTTCTTGTCCTCTTTGGGATTTTCTTCAAATTCTCCTCCCAGGGGATTTATATGCGTTCCGTTGCCGATAATCAGCGGGCAGCCCTCTCACTCGGCGTCAATGTCAAGAAGGTATTTGCCCTTTCCTGGGCAATTGCGGCTTTGGTTGCCGGTATGAGCGGCATTATCCTCGGTATTATCAATGGGGTCAATGTCCATGACCTGAGCGCTATCGGTCTGAAAGTGTTTCCCGTAGTCATTCTCGGTGGTCTTGACAGCATCGGCGGCGCCATCGTCGGAGGGCTCATTATCGGCTTGTTGGAGACTCTTACGGGTGGTTATATATCGCCGTCCCTCCGGGATGTTGTGCCTTACATCGTGCTCGTGTTCATTCTGATGGTGAAACCCTACGGCCTCTTCGGCCAAGTGGAAATAGAAAGGGTCTGATATGAGAAAACGGGTTTTCCATCCCTGCGGCAACTATCATGAAAACTATGCAGATCAATTAAAGGTCTATGAGACCGATTATGGCCGTTTTTTTGCCGCTGCGGGTCTGATCGTCCTTTTTGGTCTGGCCCCCTTTGTCAGCAGCCAATACTTTTTATATATCCTCAATTCTATCGGCATTGCCGCCATCGCCGCGATCGGTCTCAACATTCTCATCGGTTACACCGGACAGATATCCCTGGGCCACGGCGCATTTTTTGGCGTCGGCGCATATGCCGCCGCATTCCTGGCAACCCGCTGTGATATTCCCTTTCTCCTCAGCGTCCCTGCCGCCGGACTGATCACCGCATTGGTGGGTCTGATCTTCGGGCTCCCTTCCAGTCGGCTGAAGGGACTTTACCTGACCATTGCCACCTTGGCCGGTCAATTCATCATCGAGTATGTCCTTGTCCATTGGGAGGATGTGACCAAGGGCACTATGGGCATTACCCTGCCGAAGGCAAATATTTTCGGGTTAGAGATCAGTGGCGACATTCCCTTCTTTTATGTGATTTTTATGGCCATGCTGGCCATGCTGTGGCTGGCCGTCAATCTCATGAGGACAAAATATGGGAGGGCTTTCGTAGCCATCAGGGACAACGACCGGGCCGCCGAGGGCATGGGCATTCCCATTTTCCCCTACAAGCTCCTCGCCTTTGCCATCAGTTCCTTCTATGCCGGAGTAGCCGGGGCGATCTGGGCCTACTACACGGTCAGTATTACTGCCGAACCATTCAATCTCGGCCTGTCCGTGGAGTACATTGCCATGGTAATCATCGGCGGCATGGGCAACATGTCGGGGGCGATATTCGGCGCCATATTTATTACCGGCCTCAATGAACTGCTCCGCTGGGCCATAGACCTGATGATGAATATGGGGATGGTTACGCAGACCGGATTGAATTTGGCGCCCCTGCGGGAATTCATATTCGGGTTGGCTATCGTCCTCTTTATCCTATTCGAGCCCCGGGGAATTGCCGAGGTTTGGCGTATTATTCGATCCAGTTTCCGGCTCTGGCCATTTTCCTACTGAGGGAGGCGATGCGGTGCTTTTAGCGGTCAACAATATTTCGGTCGTATATTCCGATGTCATCCAGGTTCTCAAGGGGGTGTCCCTCTCCGTGGAGAAAGGTAAAATAATTTCTCTTTTAGGGAGCAACGGTTCGGGCAAGACGTCGACTCTCAAGGCTATTTCCGGGCTCCTGAAACCGGAAAACGGAAAAGTTACGGATGGGGAAATTATCTTTCAGGGGAGACACATCCAGAACCAGTCCCCGGAAATCATCACGCGGATGGGGATCATTCAGGTCCTTGAGGGTCGTCAACCTTTCAAGTATCTGACTATCGAAGAGAATCTACGCGTCGGCACAGCCATAAGACCAAACAAGTCTTACAAAGATGACCTTGAGATGGTCTATAACTATTTTCCGGCGCTCCTGGCCCGCCGTCGGGCCAGAGCCGGCTACTGTAGCGGCGGGGAATTGCAGATGCTGGTCATTGGTCGCGCCCTCATGGCAAAGCCGGAACTCCTCCTTCTTGACGAACCATCCCTTGGCCTCGCCCCGCTCATTGTGCGAGAGATCTTCGGCATCATAAAAAAAATCAACGAAGAACAGGGCGCTACTATCGTCTTGGTGGAGCAAAATGCCAACATGGCCCTACAGATCGCCCATTATGGCTACGTCATGGAGAACGGAAAAATCGTTATGGAGGGCAGGGCGGAAGAGCTGGTTGAAAATCCGGACATCAAGGAGTTTTATCTTGGTATGGCTGCCTCGGGAGACATGCGGGCATATCGGGATGTGAAATCCTATCGCAGACGGAAACGCTGGTTGTGATGCTAAACTTTTCAGCCCGGAGGAACGGACATATCTTTCATCTTGAGTTGTATCTCGTTGACGCCGTTCCAGTAATTGAACTGAGGGGTAAAGGCGATATCCGATGTTGTTCCGGAGCTTAGTTGCTTAATGAAATGACCTTTGCTGAACCATATGCCGTTGCAGGATACCCCGTCGCCATTTAATCGCAGCCTTAGATGGTTGTTGCCAACGATGTTTGATGCCGCGACATTGACATTACGAACGCAGAGGACGGGTTCGGGATTACGACTGCCAAAGGGGGCAAGCATCGCTATCTGGGCAAGGAGATCGTGATTGACGTCGTGCAGTTGACATTGGGCGTCGATGGTCGTTTGGGAGATCATGTTTACCGGTTGAATATCTTCCCTGATCACCCCTTCGAGGAGATGCTTGAATTCATCGATATTTTCCTCACGGATGGAAATACCTGCTGCATATTGATGTCCCCCGTATGAGAGAAGCAATGATTCGCACTTTTTTAATCCCTGGTAGATATTAAAATCGGCTATGCTTCGCCCTGAACCCTTGCCAATGCCATTTCTGAGACTGATGAGAATCGCCGGACGATAAAAGCGATCCACAAGGCGGGATGCTACGATGCCAATTACCCCAGGATGCCAATTTGCCGAGGCGAAGACCAGGGATGATTTTAGATGTGGGTCAATAGTTTTTGAGATTTCCTCAAGTATTTCATGCAGGATAGTTTTTTCAATGGCCTGGCGTTTGCGATTATAGCCGTCAAGAACTCTCGCGATATCCCTGGCCTCGGTAAGGTCTTCAGTAAGAAGCAACTTTACCGCCTCGCCCGGAGAACCAACCCGACCGGCCGCATTGATGCGGGGGATAAGGCAGAAGGACGCCTTATTTGTATCCATGACCTGCGTGTCGATGCCACAGATTTCCTTCAGGGCCTTGAGACCGACGCGTTTGTCCTCAGTAATCAAATCAAGACCGATTTTAGTAAAGATCCGGTTCTCGTCAACGAGGGGAGATATGTCCCCGATTGTGCCCAGGGCGACAAGGTCCAGATAGTCTTTCAGGTTGGGATACGTCCTGTTGTTCCAGAATCCTTCCTGGCGGAGTTTTCCTCTCAGGCCGATCAGAAAATTAAAGGCTATGCCTACGCCGGCAAGATTCTTGAATGGAAAAGGGCAGTCGGGACGATGAGGATCGATAACTGCGACAGCATCCGGCAGTATTTCCGGTACTTCGTGATGATCAAGAATAATCGTATCAATTCCCAATGTTGATGCATAAGCTACGCATTCCAGATCTGAGACGCCGCAATCAACTGTAATTATCAGATCTACGTTCCGGCCTTTCAAGAGATCAATGGCGCCATGGTTTAGTCCGTAGCCTTCTCCAATACGATCGGGAATATAAAAATCGGTTTCAGGAAGGAGTCCACGAAAAAATTTAAGCATGACTGCGATCGCTGTTATGCCATCTGCATCGTAATCACCGAAGACTACAATCTTTTCTTTACGTTGAATCGCCTGAATCACACGACGAACGGCTTTATCCATGTCCTTCATGAGAAAGGGATTGTGAAGATCGTTCAAGGATGGGAAAAGGTATTTTCTGGCGTCTGAGAGATTGATGATATTCCTGCTCATGAGAATCTTTGACATTAAAGGCAGGATGCCAAACTCATTAGATAATTGCTCAGTTATATCTTCTTGTTCTATGGAGAATCGCCACTGGGTAACAGGCAGACAATCGGTATTTTTCAATTCTTTATGCAATTCTTCTTTGTATTTTAGAATGAATGATACTCATATCAGTGATAATAATGTCAAGGAGGAATATTGATCTTTGTCGTAGAAATCACATTTGTAAAATGCAGAAATGTGATGTAGTGATATCAATGTTAACAGAAAGTGAACATTTTCAAAGCCGGTAAGGAGGAAATAATGGCGATGCTGACGGGGGGACAACTTGTAGCTAAGGCGTTGAAACAGGAGGGCGTGGAAGCCTTATTTACCCTAGCCGGGGGTCACATTATGGATATCTACAGCGGTTGCATTGATGAAGGTATCCGGATTGTCGATGTGAGGCACGAGCAGACGACAGTACATGCAGCCGAGGCGTGGACCAGATTAACAGGGGTTACCGGTGTAGCGGCTGTAACGGCAGGACCCGGGGTCACCGATGCCGTTACGGGTGTAGCGAATGCCTTTCGCAATCAGGTTCCCGTCGTCGTCATCGGGGGACAAGCGCCGCGAAAACAATTTCGCATGGGGGCGTTGCAGGAACTCGATCATGTATCCATTATGAAGCCGTTGACCAAGCAATCATTCACAATCTTTGATACGGACCGCATTCCGGAGTTATTGGGCAGCGCCTTCCGGGAGGCCCACAGCGGCAGGCCTGGACCTGTTTTTGTGGAGATACCAGCAGACGTTCTGGATGCGCTCGTAGCAGAAGAAGAAGTTTATTTTCCTGTTCAGTATCGTTCAAAAGCACGTCTTTTCGGAGACCCCGATGCGATCCAAAAGGCAGCGGACCTGCTGGACAATGCGGAACGTCCCGTCATCCTTGCCGGTTCCCAAATATGGAGTTGCCGTGCCATGTCGGAGCTTGTCCAGTGTGTCGAACGTGGCCAGATCCCTGTTTATCTGAACGGAGCGGCCAGAGGCTGTCTTCCCAATCATTTCCCATTCTTCATGAGCCGTTCCCGTCGTTATGCCCTTTCAGTGGCCGACGTAGTCATGGTGATTGGCACACCCTTCGATTTTCGCCTCGACTATGGTCAGCGTCTGTCCCGTGAAGCCAAGGTGATCCAGATCGATTTGGACAGCAGCGAAATCGGACATAATCGTGATGTGGATGTCGGGATTGCCGGCCATGCAGGAGCTATACTCGGGCAAATTACGGCAGCTATCTCTTCATTTCAACGGGAAAACTGGCTGAAGACATTACAGAAAAAAGAGGCAGAGCTGAGTGAAAAAGATCGTCCGTTCCTTTACTCCGACGACATGCCCATCCATCCGTTGCGTCTAGCCCGGGAGATTCAGGAATTTATGGCGGAAGATGCGATTTTTATCGCTGATGGAGGGGACGTTGTAACGATGGCTGCCAGCGTCATTCTTCCCCGAAGACCGGGAAGCTGGCTTGATCCCGGACCGCTGGGAACACTCGGCGTCGGTACACCCTTTGCCATAGCCGCCAAGGCGGCATGTCCCGATCGGGAAGTTGTCATCCTCTTCGGCGATGGCGCCTTTGGTCTTACGGGTTTTGACTATGATACCCTGATCCGCTTCGGGATGCCCGTCATCGGCATTGTGGGAAACAATTCCGCATGGAATCAGGTACGCTATGGTCAGGTTCAAAAGTATGGTTTGGAAAAGGGAGATGTCGCCAATGTTCTCACTCCCTTGCGTTATGACCGGATAGTGGAGGCCATGGGCGGCCACGGTGAATACGTCACAAAACCGGCCCAGATACGACCAGCCCTTGAGCGGGCCCGAAGTTCGGGAAAGGCTTCCCTGATCAACGTCATGGTGAACCGCGACGTCTTCAGTTCCGGCACGGTAAACCAGACCATGTATAAATAAGCGGAATGAATGACAACCACAAAAAATACAGTTAGTGTCACCTTTTCCTTAAACGGCTATTTCCAGTAAAATCCGGTCGTAATTAACTTGCGGCGCAATTTCTTTACTGGCCTTCTTTTGCGTATCGATAAGTCCTGCCTGTTCCAGAAAACGGACATCCGCTGCGACGTTCTTGATGTCTCTTTGAAGAATCCTGGCCAGATGGTTTATCGAAGAGGGGGTTTCCGTTTTAATTGCTCGGAGAAGCTCCAGTCTTTTCAGTGTCAACGCTTTGCGAAACGCCTGAATATTTGTAAAGTACACGCCCTTTTCATGCTTCACTTCCTTGCCGGCTTCGATGTCCCTGGCTGCATCCGCGAAATCGTTCAGGAGCGTTTTCACGTCCTTGAAGCCAATTTTTACTTTCCTGACTTTCATTATTTCCCCCGGGTGTAAGAAACTATATCTTCGTAAAAATCTTTAATCAGTCGATCAATTCCTGAAAAGCTATATGATTCTGAAATGTTACCGTAATGCCTGTGATCGCCCTTTCCTTCTGCGTTGTCGTAGCCGATCAATCGGTTGCCATCCACGATATAAACCAGTGAATATTTGTATCCATGCGGTTTGTCCGAAGACTTCTTGACTGCCCACAATTTAATCTCAACAGTATTGCCATATTCATCCATCGCCTTGTTATGAATGATAAGCTCAGCTTTCATGTGGGTATAATGTACCAATAGGAAATGCATTGTCAAGAAAAAAGCAAATTTTCCTTGACTTTTTTTAAAGAGGGTTTATTTTAGAAGTCAAACATTGCTTGTGAATTTATCTTCACGATAGGGATAGAGACGGACAGGCCCTACGAGATCTGAAAAAGTTGGTCTCCTGAGTATTCAGCACTGCTCACGGAGGCCATTTATGTTTTTAAGATTAGCCTCCTTGAAGTGGTATCAATCATTTCGGGGAGGCTTTTTTATTTTAATCAAAGGAGGATCAGAGTCATGAGAAAAAAATGGATTGGTTTTTTGATGGCGCTATTGGTTGTGTTCTTAGGCTGTTCAGGTACTGGTGAGAAAGCAGCAGTCGATCCTGCCAAAAAAGAAGCAGAAACCGTCAAGAAGGAGGCTCCCGCATCAAAGAAACCCCTGATAGATGATTTCAGGGGAATCAAGTGGTTCACCAAAAGATCTGAGATTCCTAGGTTTTCAGAAAATTTTGCGAACAGGGATTATAGTATGGATGGAGGATCGACCTGGGCAAAAAAGGATGAAAATAAAAGTTTGGGGGATATACCACTGACTGAGATTGTATATGTGTTTTGTGGTGATAAAAAGAAAGGCGATGACGAGTTCTGTGGAGTCAAATTAGATTTTGATAGCAGTAACTTCGATAACGTCTCTTCGTTTCTAAACGCCAGTTTAGGTACTTTTGGAGCACAAAATACTGAGAATCAAATGGATTTTAATGATCCAAGATTACGGACAAAAGATACCATAACGACCGCCAAATGGGATCTCCCTAGTCTCAGAATCGAAATCAGGAAGCTATCTCAATACTCAAGCGTAACCTGTGAGATTTGGGCTAAAAAAGAAAAATCTAAAACTGGTGGCGGATTATAAATCCGAGACATGAAAAATATCATCGCAAAAGCGGGCCACCGGAACTTAATGCAATCAAGAAACTTGAGGAGAAAGATATGAAAAAACTCATCGCTATAGTGAATCCCGAGCATCTGAACGAACATGGGAATTATTTCGGTATCCCCACGAATTTTTGGGTTGCCAATAAAGAAGCATTCCCGGAAGGGACACCACCTGTGCTGTTATATCATGATGGCTGCGAGGACCTGAAGGCTGTAACCATCTGCGATAATCCGCGAATTGTTGATGGTTCCGATTATGACCACACCGCCATGTATTTCAAGTTGGTCAGGAGAACCGTCATCCGGCTGAAAGATGAACTGCTGCGGATATGGGAAGGGGCAGACGATAATAATATCTATAAGGGTAGCAACAAATTTCCCTATTACTGGGAAATGACCAGGGAGCAGCGTCAGATATTGCTGCGCTTGAATGCCAAGTTGTTGGATGTGGAAAAATCCGTCTATGAAAGGTGTGAAGAACTGCACAAGGAACATCCCGATAATTGTTTGTTGGGCCGGATTAACTTCCTTCTTGATGAAAAGGACCCGGAATGGGCGGATGAGGACGACAATATCATGGCCACTTTGTGTCATCATCACCGGAAGGACTATAATCCGTCTGAAACTTGGAATGACGCCCCCCATCTGATGAAAGATGAAAAAGGCAAACCGGCGCATTTCTGTTGGCTGTTCCATGAACTTTACGACCATACCGGGCTGGTCTGGGAGGATCTGCTTCGGATAGGGCAGATCACGGTAACGATAAAGGTTTATTATAACTATGAGTTCTGAGAAAGGGGAAAACCAATGGACGTAAAAAATGTATTAGGAAGCATCGATACGGATTTCATCAGAAAGGGATCTGCTGCTGTGAATTCTGAAGATGTGAAGAAGGTCCTGGATCAGGCAAACGAGATTACCGAGAAGGTTGTCAAAAGCGGTCCCTTACAGCGTTTCCTGAAAGATGTGGCGCTATTGATCTCGATGGTAAGGGATTACTGGTCAGGCGCTTATCGGGAGATTCCCTGGTGGGTCATTGCCGCGGTCGTCTTTACGCTTCTTTATGTCCTGAGTCCCATAGATCTGATCCCTGACTTTATTCCGGTCATCGGTCTGCTCGATGATGCCGTAGTAATCGCGCTTTGTCTGGCGATGATCGAACAGGATCTCCTGAAATACCAGGAATGGAAAGAGGCGCAGACAGAGACAACAATTAATGAGGATGAACAAGAGGTTACATAATGACTAAAAGAAAAGAATGGGATTTCAGTATCTGTGAAATATTCAAAGAGTGGTTTGCGGAAAACAAGCGCCGCTTTAACCAAAAATGCAGGATTCGCCACTACAAGAGCAGGTAATACAAGCATGTGGATCTCTATTTTGAGAATGTCGCTCCGGAAATAATGTGCTGGGTATCCGAAGGTCTCACCCTTGAGATAGCTGCTTACTACGAACGAACCATTGTAGATTTTATCTATGATCTTGAATGTACGGTAGTGCGGGGAAGGAACCGGAAGTATTACTGCAGTTTCTGTGATCCGCCCAACTATTTCAAAACGCCGAAGGAATTGGTAGTCGCGCACACTTTTGAGAATTTTCTGAAATGGGCGAATGAAAAGTTCACGACAGATCATGCTTTAAGACTTGAACATGACAAGTATTGGTATAGCGGCAGAATTATTACCAAAGAAGAGCTGCTGGAGAATCCTGTAAAAGAACGCACAGGTAATAATGCTACCTTGATAATACCGGTTATTAAGAGCGACGGGGCTCCTGTTTTATATGGAACGCCATTAACAAAAGTACAACAAGCAGCATACTCGAGACGTAAATATGAAAAACGAGAATGTCCGGAAGAAGCGCAGGTGAAGCCCATAACTGATCAGGAAATTGAAAAGGCTACGTGATGGCGATAAAAAAAGTCAATAATTATGAAATATGTAAAACATTCAAGGAGTGGCTTGCCAAAAACGGGCATCGATTTAATCACAAATTCAAGGTTCGCCACTACAAAAAAAGAGGAATTCTGCGTCTCTATTTTGAGGATGTCACTCCAGAGATACATTGCTCTGTTAATGAACGCATTGGCGTTGTTGTAAGCGTTCATTTCAGGAGAAAATTTTGGGATTACCTTGTTGATTTAGACTGCGCCATTCGACGTGCAAAGAATCGAAAATATTACTGTCGTCTTTGTGAAGAGCCTCTGTTTTACAAAACACCCCAGGAACTGTTGATCGAACATTCTTTTGAGAACTTCCTTGAGTGGGTAAACGATAATATTACATCATCCCATGTACTTGAGCTCAGGGAAAGCGCTGGCGGCTCCACGGAGGCTATCATTATCGACACCCGTCTGCCCGACAGCCTATATACCAAAAGGAGGGCCGCCTTTGGGAACCTGCTAAAGGGGTTAAAGCGGTTGCCCGATGAATCCCCAAGACCCCCCAAGAATTCGGATGATATGAAGATAACTGTCATCCCCATCATAAAAGGGGAAGGATTTCATGGCGAAGCGGGAATGGGAGAAGACGCAGACAAAACAGCGAAGTCGCCGGTCGAGGGTGAATGAAATATGGAAACTGCCAATATTTTTGAATTGATGGGGACAACCGGCTCACTGATCATGTGCGCCAGCTCTGTTCCCCAGATCTGGAAGACGTACAGGACAAAATGCACCGAAGGTCTGAGCGGTTCTTATCTTGCCATTTTGATGCTGGGAATGTCGCTGATCCTGATCTATGCCCTGTATGTGAAGAATATCGTCTTCATTTTCGGAAATAGTCTTTCACTCTCATTGACTGGGATTCTGGTCGGGCTGTGGTTTAGGTATAGAAGGAAGGCAAAACGGGGTGAATATTTGCACCATTAAGGGAGTTACAAGATATTAATAATGTTTGAATAACTTCTTGATTAAGGGCTGAAATTTTGTTAGCAATATTGCATTAATATCAGCGGCTAATCTTTTCCTCGACCAGGAAATGTTCAGAGCCATGGCAAGGTAAAAATGGCAGTCAGAAACGGTTGTTTGAAGAATTGACCTCTTGGTTCTGTTGGACTGATGGAGGGTTCAATGACGTGGGTTGAAAAAAGCAATCTGAATACGGTTTTCAAGTGACCTCCTTGAAGTGGTGAGATGCATTTTGAGGAGGTTAATTGTTGAGTGCCACGACATCGCATACAACTTTTTATGCCACGACATCGTGAACACTCGGTTGTTCAGCGTAGTTTGTAGCTAAATTCATCGACCTGGATTTTGTCCAGGTACAGTTTCAGTTTTTGTTCTTTGACATTGATC
>JANXZC010000167.1 GCA_025355725.1 Syntrophus sp. (in: bacteria) | reverse complement strand
AGAACATAAACTTTGTTACTACCGGCAAACTTCCCCATGCCGCCACAAAATTCCTTGCCTTCATCTACTCGGACAAGGGACGCGCCATTGCGGAAAAGGCTGGCGTCCTTATTACGGCTGACGGCAAATGACCACATTCTAATAGATGCCTGGCAAAACGGCATTCATTTGGAGGACCGTAACCTTGTTTTGGAAGACTTCCGAGCCGGAATTCTCGGTGAGAAGGGCTACAATACTGAATTCCGTATAGATCATCCTGATGGTAAGATCAGATATATAAAGGCCGACGGCATTGTGATACGGGACATGGATGGGAAACCATCGAGAATGATCGGTTTGAACCGCGACATCACTGAACGCAAACAGATGGAAGGGGACAAGGAAAAACTGGAGGCCCAAAACCTGCAACTCCAGAAGACCGAAAGCTTGGGCCGTATGGCCGGGGCTATTGCCCATCACTTCAACAACCAGCTCGGAGTGGTTATTGGGAACCTGGAGATGGCCATTGATGTCCTGCCACAAGGTGCGGAGCCCGCCGATATGCTGACCGCATCCATGCAAGCGGCATGGAAGGCGGCGGAGATGAGCGGACTGATGCTGACCTACCTAGGACAATCGTCAGACGAACGTGAGCCCCTGGACATTTCCGAAACCTGCCAACGGAGCCTGTCCATCCTTCAGGCCGTCATTCCGGGGAAAGTGGCACTGGAGACCGCTTTGCCTTCCCACGGCCCGATCATTATGGCAAACGCGAATCTGATCCAGCAGGTCATAAGCAACTTGGCCACCAATGCCTGGGAAGCGATCGATAAGAAACAGGGCGTCATTCACCTGAGCATCAAAACAGTTTCCCCGACGGAAATCCCCGCAACGCATCGTTTCCCCATCGGCTGGCAACCGCAGGACTCTGCCTATGCCTGCCTGGAAGTGACGGATACGGGCAGCGGGATCGCTGCCGGTGATTTCGATAAGCTCTTCGATCCGTTTTTCTCCAGCAAGTTTAGCGGTCGGGGTCTTGGTCTGCCCGTGGTTCTGGGGATTATTAAGGTGTACGGCGGGGCTGTCACGGTAGAGAGCGAACCGGGACGAGGGAGTACATTCCGCGTCTTCTTACCCGTATCTGCCGAAGAAGCAGCTCCCCGACAGCCGGACGAAGCGTCTCAAGACCCGGAAATGGAACGGGGCGGGACGGTGCTGCTGGTCGACGACGAGGAGATGTTGCGCGCCACGGCCACAGCCATGCTCAAGAGTCTGGGTTTTTCCGTGCTTGAAGCAAAGGACGGTGTCGAAGCGGTTGAGATGTTCCGAGAGCGCCGGGATGAAATCCGTTGCGTCATCTGCGACCTGACCATGCCGCGTATGAACGGTTGGGAGACATTAACGGCTCTGCGCAAACTTGCGCCCGACTTCCCGGTAATACTGGCCAGCGGCTATGACAAGGCCCATGTCATGTCGGGAGACCATCCCGAATGGCCCCAAGTCTTTTTGGGCAAACCGTACCGGCTCAAGGGGCTGAGCGACGCTATCTCCGAAGCCCTGATAAAGCAAAATGAGATGAAGAGTTCAATGAAACGGACAAGCTCTTAATTACAGGTATTGAGGGTGATGTAATTTCCGAGCGGTTTAGGTAGTATCAACGACCGCCTGAACAGAATTAGGACGCCGGCGCCGCCTCTTTCTTCGTCGCTTTGCCGGGGCTTCATTGTTTGACGTTTCCGGGGGCATTACGGAAGGGTCATCTGAAAGGAAGGCGTCCCACCATTCCAGGGCGGTTCGATTTTCCCCTCTTGTCTCCGCCGACAGGCGCAGATAGGCCATGGCTTCTGCAAATTCCGGTCTACTGACCATGGCAGCAGGACGTCGGGGCGGCATCCTGTGGAGTGACGGCTGAAAGGCGAGGATGCGGCGCAGTCGATCGCCAACCCGCGCCGGGATCGTCACGGTTTTGCAGAACTCTTCCATAAAAATGGCGCACGCGGCATCGAGCGCCTGCTGGCGAGGGATGCCGTCACGGTGGCGGACAAGGGTCTCCTCCTCCAGGCTGGGGCCGAAGAGTGCCGCCAGAAAGAGCGGCGGCGAGGGGGGTGTTCCGCTTCGATATAGTTCATCGAGGCATTCAAGGCTTGTCTGCACCAACGTCAAGTGATGACTGTCTCCGTGGAGCCACTGGCTGAACCCTGGAAAAAGGGCGGCCAGGAGTCCGCTTCCGTCCATAAGACTCAAAACCGGTCTCGCCGATCCATACTGAAAGAGCTTCAGCATCTCTTCATAGAGCCTTGCCGGGGCAGCGCGGGGAATCGTGGAGGACAGCGAACAGAGGATCTCCCAGGTGGCAGGTTCGATGACGAAGTTATGAGATGCGGCAAAACGAACCGCCCGGAGCATTCGCACCGGGTCTTCCGTAAAGCGGACAAAAGGGTCGCCGATGGGACGAATTATCCGCTGCTTAAGGTCGCTCAGTCCGGTGCTGTAGTCAATAACCGAATAATCCAAGATATTGTAGGCAAGGGCGTTGATGGTGAAGTCGCGGCGGAGGGCATCCTCCTCGGGGGTGCCAAAGACGTTGTCCCGGAGAACCATTCCGTCATCGTCTATGAGGTGACGGGGGGGTCTTTTGCTGTGCCCTACCTCTTCCGCTTCCACGGGATGACGAGGCGGTTTTTTGCCGTGGCCTGTCCCTTCCGTATCCGTATCCGTATCCACTTCGTCGGTGGGGGCGGCGGCGCGGAACGTGGAGACTTCGATAATTTCGTCCTTGAAGTGGAGATGGGCCAGCCTGAAGCGGCGACCGACGAGACGGCAGTTACGAAAGAGCCGCTTGATCTGGCCGGGAGTGGCGTTTGTGGCGACGTCGAAGTCCGTGGGGGTTCGCTTCAGGAGCAGGTCGCGGACACACCCCCCTACCAGATAGGCAATAAATCCATAGTCGCGAAGTCGGTAGAGAGTCCGCAGGGCATTAGGGTTCACCTGCTTTCGGGATATACTGTGTCCCTTCCGGGGAATGATCAGTGGTTGCATTAGCCTTATCATAGCACAACCGGCGGAACGGACAAAGAAAGAAATAATCATGATCCTGGACAAACTGCTCCTGCTTTTGTATGGAAGTTCATGGACAGGCGTATCGATAGAGAAACCACGACCATCCATAAAATGGTCGAAATTTACTGCCGGGATCACCATCGAGAGAATAATCTTTGCACCGATTGCCGGCAATTACTTGATTATGCTGAAAAAAGGACAAAATCCTGCCCCTTCGGCAAGGACAAACCCGTCTGCGCAGATTGTCCCGTCCATTGCTACAAACCGGAAATGCGAGAAAGAATCCGCAAGGTCATGCGTTACGCCGGACCGCGAATGATCTACCGCCATCCCTTCCTCGCCATCCGGCATCTTCTGGACAAGCGTCTGAAAGCAGCGCCCCTGAAGTTTCGCAGTTGATTTCCCTTTTCCCATCATGATAGGTTATTTGCATCATGGCCGGATTGAAACTTTATACCAGTAACCGCATGGAGGCGCTGAGCGCCAGCCTCGCCGGGTTGCTGCGGGATGATCCGCTGAGAGACCCATTGGAGGCGGAAATCGTCATCGTCCAGAGCAGGGGGATGGAACGCTGGCTGTCCCTGGAGCTGGCCCGCCATCACGGGATCTGCGCCAATATCCGTTTCCCCTTCCCTATCCATTTTGTCTATGATGTCTTCCGCCATACCCTGGGAAATTTACCGGAGACATCCCCCTACGATCCTGCCGTCCTCACCTGGAAGATCATGCATCTCCTCCCCGGCAGTATGGACGGGGAAGCTTTTCAAAGCCTCAGATACTATCTCGGAGGCGGCGGCATGAATCTCCGCTCCTACCAGCTCTCCACCCGCATTGCCGGCGCTTTCAATCAGTATCTCCTCTTCCGGCCCGAGATGATCAGGAAATGGGAAAGGGGCGACGAGAACCACTGGCAGGCCCTGCTCTGGCGGGATCTGGCGCAAAGCATGGAATCTCCCCATTTAGCTGCTCTCCAGGAGGCCTTCTTTCAGGCCCTTCGGGAGCAAACGCCGGCCTGGCCGGATATGCCCCGGCGTGTTTCCGTCTTCGGCGTCTCCGCCCTGCCCCCCTTTCACCTGAAAATATTGGCCGCCCTCGCCAATTTTATGGAAGTCAATCTTTTCCTCATGAATCCCTCCCGGGAATACTGGCACGATATCGTGTCGGACCGGGAGATGACGCGGATCGCCGAAAAAACGAAGTCCTATGGCCTGTCCGGAGCAGAGGATCTCCACCTGGAACAGGGCCACAGCCTGCTGGCCTCTCTGGGAACATTGGGGAGGGATTTTTTTCAGCTCCTGAATGATTATCCCTTAAGTGAAAACGCCCTTTTTGAAGAGCCGGGGGAAGAGAATCTGCTGCGGACCATTCAATCGGACATCCTGAATCTCCGGGAGCGGGGCGGGGAAGGGAAAAAGCTGCTGACAGATGCCGATATTTCCCTCATGATCCATTCCTGCCACAGTCCCATGCGGGAGGTAGAGATCCTTCAGGACCGCCTACTTTCCTTCTTTGCCGCCGACCCCGGCCTGAAACCGGGAGACATCCTGGTGATGACGCCGGACATAGGGTTATACGCCCCCTTCATTCAGTCAGTATTCTCTCTTCCCGCCGACGATCCCCGCTGGCTTCCTTTCAGTATCGCCGATCGCAGCATCCCTCAGGAAAGCCCCCTGATCGAAACTTTTTTCCGGCTCCTCGCCCTCCACGGCAGCCGCTTCCCGGCCTCCGAAGTCTTCGATATTCTCACCACACCGGCAGTCAGGGATAGATTCTCCCTCTCCGAGGCCGACCTGCAAGAGATTAACCACTGGCTTCAGGACACGGGGATCCGCTGGGGAACCGACGCCGCAAGCCGGGGGGACATGGGCTTGCCTCCCCTCCCCTGGAACACCTGGCGGGCAGGGCTGGAGCGGCTCCTCCTCGGTTACGCCCTGACCGCCCCGCAGGAAGGCCGCCTTTTTCATGGCATCCTGCCCTATAACCAGATGGAGGGAAGCGTTACGGACATCCTGGGTCGCTTTCTGAACTTCACGGATACTCTCTTTCGTTCCGTTTCCACCCTGGGCGAACAAAGGACACTCAGCGGCTGGGCTGAATATCTCCTTTATTTTTCGGATAACTTCTTTGCCGAGACGGAAGAACGACTCCGCGACCTTCAGGTCCTTCGCCGCAGCCTTCACAAATTGGCAGATCTTCAGGAGCTCTCGGGATTCCCGGAACGGATTCCCTTGGAGACCGTCCGGGCATGGCTCAAAGAAAATATCGCCGGTCAGGCTTTCGGTACGGGCTTTCTAACCGGCGGCGTCACTTTCTGCGCCCTCCTGCCCATGCGCAGCATCCCCTTCCGGATCATCTGCCTCCTCGGCATGGGGGATGATTCCTATCCACGCCGGTCTTTCACACCCGGCTTCGATCTGATGACGAAACAGCCCCGCCCGGGCGACCGCTCCCTCCGGAACGATGATCGCTATCTGTTTCTCGAAGCGATCCTTTCGGCCCGGGACAAGCTCCATATGAGTTTCGTGGGGCAGGATATCCGGGATAACAGCCCTCGGCCCCCATCGGTGCTGATAAGTGAACTTTTAGACAGCATCGAGGAAGGATTTGAATTCTCCCAGGGGGATATCCGCACCAGGCTGGTGGTGAAACATCCCCTCCAGGCCTTCAGTCCCGCCTACTTTGGTGATAATCCGCATCTCTTCAGTTATTCCCGTGAGAATGCAGCCGCCGCCCGTCGCGCCGCCGGGAAGCGGGAAGATCCCTTGGCCCTGATCTCCGCCGGCCTTCCCGAGGCGGGAGAGGAATGGAAGACGGTGAGCCTGTCCGCCCTCTGCCGTTTTTTTACAAATCCCGCCAGATATCTCATCCAGGAGCGCCTCGGCATTCGCCTGGAAGACGATGAGGTCATCCTGGAGGATAAGGAACGTTTCACCCTCGACAACCTTGAACAGTACCAGCTCCGCCGGGAACTGATCGACCAGGGACTCTCCGGGGAGGACATCCCGAACCGGCAGGAAACGCTCCTCGCCGCCGGGCGGCTCCCCCACGGCAATCCCGGTATTTGCAGCTATGAAGACCAGCATCGTTCCGCAACCGCCTTCCTCGCCCGACTTACCCCCCTGTCATCCGGACGTCGTCTGGCCGACCTGGTTATCGACGGCAGCATCGGTCCCTACCGCCTGACCGGAAGGATCGAACATCGCTACGAACACGGCGTCATCCATTTCCGTCCCGCCAAGGTCAAAGCTAATGACCGCTTGCAGATATGGATTACCCACCTCTTCCTCCACCTGGCCCCGGATTCCGAAAGCCTCCGCCAAAGCACCTATATGGGAGAAGATATGACGTGCCGGTATCCTCCCCTGGCGAATCCCGAGGAGAACCTCGCAAAACTCCTCGCCATCTACTGGGAGGGTCTCCACCATCCCCTCCGTTTTTTCCCCCGCGCCTCAGCGGCTTATGGGGAAGCAATCTTTAATGGCAAGGCTGAGGAAGCGGCCATGAACGCAGCGCTCAGCCAGTGGCGAGGTTATAAGGGCAAGGGAAATAATCAGCAGCGTGGGGAGGGGGAAGACCATTATCTGCAGCTCTGCTTCCCCGCGATAGCCCCCCTGGATGAAGCCTTTAAGGAGCTGTCCCTGAGCATCTTCGGCCCCATCCTGGCATTAGAGGAAAGAATATGACGGGTGGACATCAAAAGTATGGTGATCGTGGAAAAATCATGTCAGAAGAATTGACGAATATCAAACCTTACAAGCAGTAATCAATGCCTGATCGAACACCGGTAAAATATCCCTTGACATGTAAAAATTGCCCGTATACTTCAAACTACCAAAACAATGTCATATACGACCCATTCATGGTGATTACAGGGCTTTCAGCATACGTTGGCATTTAAACCCATGATCAAACAATGCATCCAGAGATGTACAACAGAAATGAGGACACACAAGACATGAACTTAGCTATTATCGGGGCGGCTGGAAGCTGCGGACGCCAATTGGCCGTTCAATTGCTTGACCGACGCGTCTTGCCAGAATCAGCCCGGTTACAATTAGTTGGCCATCGCGGTGGTCACAGTGAGAATGAGTTGTGGGGGCTGATGTCCGATCTTGAAGACGCGTTTGAAGACGATGCGCCCACGATCGAATTGGTGGTCGATCCATCGGGGGTGAATGCCGATGTGGTAGTTATGATGGCTGGAGTCACCGTTTCCACCGATCCCAACGCGTCGATGGACCGTTCGGCGCTTGGACAAGCCAATTACAGGATGTTTATCGAGTTTGCCGATGCGCTGGCCGCGCGTCCGGGTTTGCCACCAACAGTTATTGTACAATCAAATCCGGTGGAACTGGGTGTTAAAGTATTTGCAGAGCGACTGGGCCGGAAACAGGTACTTGGCGCGGGTGGGTGGACGGATACACTTCGTCTGCGCGCCGAGATTGCAATGGAATTAGGTGTGCGCCGACCTCAGGTGGAAGCGTGGATATTCGGGCAGCATGGCGATTTCTTGATACCGATCTGGAGTCAGGTCCGAGTGCAAGGTGTATCGCCGCTAGAAGTAGCGGCTCTTGTGGAGCAGGTGCGGGCCGACCGATCGCTGGCTGATATGCCGCAGCAGATACGTACGAATAAGATTCATATGCTGGAACTGGTGCGCAGCGGGCAGGTTCGCGCTGCCTACGATATGGTGCAATCGCTTACGCCCGATTTGCGAGCAGCGGTAAAACCATTTTTCACCCACTTCACGGCTGGTCACACGACGGAGGTGGTAGCAGCGCACGCCGTGGCCGACATCGTAGAGTCACTGATGATTGGTAGACAACAGGTTATCCCGGCACAGGTTTTACTGGAGGGAGAGTGGCTGGGGTTGCACGGCGTGGTGGGGGCGCCGGTGGTTCTATCTATGAGCGGTTGGGAGCACATCTACCCTGTGGAAATGAACATCGATGAAACTGCCGCAGTTAAGGCGGCGGCGGAAGCGATTTCCGCAGCCAACAATGCCTTGATAACCAAATAATGTAAAGGGAAGTAAGGTCATGATAACCTGCTAGGTGTTACGATGTCAGGTTTCAAACGGTTATCATTGCTTGTAAGTGATGCAGCCATGTGAAACTTAAGTAGTCCGTTCTGAAAAATGCGGGTTGAAACCCGCATGAATATTGATAGTGCTCTTTGAAAACTGAAGATATTTGTGGATTTATGGTTGTTTTTGTCTGGAAAATGTGCTATAAGTCTCTAATATGAAAGTACAAATTCCAG
>JANXZC010000052.1 GCA_025355725.1 Syntrophus sp. (in: bacteria) | reverse complement strand
GGCTCACCGGTACTGAAGACGCGATGGAAGATGCTATAAAGCTCTCCCTCCTCCTCTTCAACAGCAAATTCCTTGAAATTCACACCGATGAGCTTATGATGGGGTACACCGGCAATCAGCGCACAGGCGTCGTTCATAAACTGGATGGTCCCTTTCAGATCGACTTCATAATAGCCGTCGCCGATGTTTTCGATAATCGTCCGATATCTTTCCTCACTGGCCTTCAGGGTATCCTGGGCCAGTTTCCGATCGGTAATATCGATATGATTTCCTTCATAATAGAGAAAATTCCCAAGATCATCTCTTACTTCTCTGGCGCTTACGGATATCCAGAAAACGCTTCCGTCTTTTCTATAGGTGGCATGTTCGAAATCTTCAATGTAGCCTTGCCTTTTCATCGTCTCTTTAAAATATCCGCGATCTTCAGGATAAACGTAATGTTGCCTCGCTATGTCCGTGATCGCGGCGACCATTTCTTCCGGTGACTCAAATCCGCACATTTTTGCCATGGTAGGATTGACGCGGATGAACCGGCCTTCGGGACTACTCTGAAACATACCCTCAAGGGCATGTTCAAAAATCTGCCGGTAATTGGCTTCACTTGCTCTCAAGGCCTGCTCCGTCTTTTTGATATCGGTCACATCCCGGATGGATTCGATAGCCCCCACCACCTTTCCCCCGGTATCGAAAAGAGGGCTTGCCTTTCCCCAGAGATAAAGTTCCTGACCCCGCACCGTATTTGGATGGACAGGTTCAGCAATCAGGCAGGTTCCCTCTCTGTGGATGACGGCATACTTGCTGATGGTTCCCGAGTCGTCCGACATGATGAGATCAACAAGGATGGGACGGCGGTTGCCGTAAAAGGGAATAGCGTATTCATAATCGCCCTTACCCAGCATATCTTCCTTCCCGATGCCGGTCATCTCCGCAATGGCCTGGTTCCAGGCAATGACCTTACCTTCCTGATCAATTGCCATGGTCGCGTCAGGAAGGAAATTTATCATATCCGCCAGGCGTTTCTCGACTTCCCGGCGCGTTTCTTCCATCACCTTCTTTTCGGTCACGTCCATTGAATTTCCAAGGATGGCCGGTTTCCCCTTGTAGGTGATAGCTGTAACCGTTTCCATGATCCAACGGGTCTGCGAATCACTGGTAATAATCCGGAATTCATAGGGTTCTGTTCTTAGACCTTTAAGCATCTCCCTGGCCAGTTTATTCACCAGGTCTCTGTCTTCGTGATGAACAATGCTGAAAGCGTCACGGCCCATGAGTTCTGCGGGCATGTATCCGGCATAGGAGGCGGCATTGCGGTTGAGGTAACTGAAACGGCCGTCCTGAACCACATAAATGCCGGCAAAGGAGGCTTCCGCGATGGTATGGTAAAAATCCTTCTGTTTGATAACAGTTTCTCCGATATGCGGTTTTTTCATTAGCCTGGATCGCCTAACACACCTTCTCAAAAGAGTCCATAAGCTTGTTTACGATGGTGCTAATCGTATCATGAATGTCTCAAGATTTGGATACAATTCTTTCCCCGGTCAGGACAATTTTATTGACATCCCCTCATTCCTTGTGATAAGCGCTTCAGCGATTAAGAGAACGATTAGAGTCTTGATTATTAACATAATTTTCTTTAAAAGGAGAGCAAGGTGACGCTTCGAGAGATAAAAGAGCTACTGGATGCAGAAGTTCTCGTCGGCCACGATCAGTTGGACAAGGAGATAAAGACCGCCTTTGGTGCCGATCTCATGAGTGATGTCCTGGCCTTTGCCAAGGCGGGAAGCTTGTTGCTGACCGGTCTGACGAACCCTCAGGTCATCCGGACGTCTGACGTTCTCGATATTGCTGCAATTATCATGGTGCGAGGAAAGCGGCCATCACCGGAAACGCTCCGCCTCGCGGAAGAGCTGCTGATCCCGGTTCTGACCACAAAATATATCCTCTTTGAAACCGCCGGGAAACTATACGCCAAAGGTATCGTTGGCTGCATGGAAAGGGTTGACGACGAACGTGCTTTCACATGAACCGGCCCTCTATGAGAATTCCTTCCCCGTAGAGGGTGGCACTTACGAAAACGCCGGGCATGTCTCGAGCCAGATCAAAGCCCTGCTGAAAGGGATGAAAATATCCAAGGAGGTCGTCAGGCGGGCTGCTTTAGTCACTTACGAATCAGAAATCAATATCTGTTCCTATGCCAGAAGCGGTAAGATCGTCCTCCGGGTAACTCCGGAGCACGTCACGATCGAAGCAATTGATGAGGGCCAGGGCATCGTGGATATAGAGCTGGCTATGCAGGAGGGTTACTCGACGGCAACGGACAGGATAAGGGAAATGGGTTTCGGGGCCGGGATGGGGTTGTGTAACATCAAAAATTTTTCTGATTTCTTTCGCATCACCTCGGAGATCGGGAAAGGCACCCATCTCAAGATGGTTATTCGCATCGACAAAGATTTTGATGGGATTTAGTTAAATTTACCGTGCACTTAGAAGATATTGTCAAAGCACTTAAGCTAAGGGTTGTCTCCGGCGAGGATGGTCTCGCTGCCGAGGTTCTGGGGGGATACGTCGGCGACCTGCTGAGCGATGTCATGGCCAACAGCAAAGAAGGCGATCTCTGGATCACCCGGCAGACACATCAGAACATCGTTGCCGTGGCCAGCCTGAAGGACCACGCTGGAATCATCCTGGTTCAGGGTTGTAACCCGGCTGCCGATACCCTAGATAAGGCCCGTAAGGAGGGCGTCCCGATTATGGTAACGGATATGCCAGGTTTTGAAGCTATCGGCAAGGTATACAATATGATCGCAACTAAGAAGGGTCCAGACCCTTCCACATGAAAAGACCATGATATCATGGTCTTTTTTTTATATTTATTAGGTTCAGCCCCTGATGAAGGCGTTTCGTTGTGACCTTCACATCCATACCTGCCTGTCGCCATGCGCTGAGCTGGATATGTACCCCCGGGCCATTTTGCGGAAGGCCCGTGAGGAAAAACTAGATATTGTCGGCATATGTGACCATAATTCCTCAGAGAATGTCGCCTCCGTTCAGAAGGCGGCATCCGGCCATCCCCTGACGGTGTTTCCGGGCATGGAGGTCTCCAGCAGAGAGGAAGTGCACACCTTGGCGCTCTTTGATAATATATCCCGTTTGCAACACTTCCAGAAACTCATCTACGATAACCTGCCAGGTGAAAACGACGAAAATTTTTTCGGATGTCAGGCCATCGTTAATGAAAACGACGAAGTCGAGGGATTAAATCAGCATCTCCTCATCGGTGCGACTTCTCTATCTCTCCAGGAAATCATTGACCATATTCACAGTCTGGGGGGACTCGCCATTGCCTCCCATATCGACAGAGAAAGTTTCAGCGTCATCGGGCAGTTGGGTTTCATCGACCCAACCTTCGCCTTTGATGCCCTGGAGGTCACGCCCCGACTGGGCCTGGCCAAGGCCAGAGAAGCCTTTCCCGACCTTGGCAATTATACCTTTATTACCTCCTCTGACGCCCATTTCCTTCGTGATATCGGTCGAGCATTTACAGAGTTATGGATGGAGGCGGGAAATTTTCATGAACTCGGCATGGCCCTCCGCGGCGAGGCGGGAAGGTGTGTAATCGGCGGAACCTGACATGCTGGAGTTAGCCTTACATATTCTTGATATCGCAGAGAATTCCACCCGGGCCGGGGCCAGGCACGTGGATATACGACTAAATGAGGACCCCGACCACGATCTCCTCACCCTGGAGATCACTGACGACGGCGCCGGCATGGACAAGGACACCCTGGCTAAGGCCCTCGACCCTTTTTACACGACCAAAAAGGTTCGCCGGGTGGGTCTTGGACTGCCGATGCTGGCCCAGGCTGCGGAAATAACAGGGGGAGAGTTGATTTTGACATCGGAACCTGGCCAAGGAACGCAACTCAAGGTGACCTTTGGGCTTAGGCATATTGACCGCCAACCCCTCGGCGACGCCGCCGGGGCTATGGTAACCCTGATCGCTGGAAATCCGGACATTGATTTTACGTATTGTCATGAACATGGAGATCAAATCTATATCCTCAGCACGGAAGAGATAAAAAAAGAGATTGAGGACGTCCCTATAAATCACATAGAAGTACTTAAATACATAAGAAGCCATATCGCGGAAGGCATGAAAGAAATCGGATCGGAAGCGTAAGCATCGCTTTACATATGAAGGAGGAAGTAATTCATGAAAGCGGAGAACGACGAACTAATAAAAGAGTTTTCATCGGAAAAGATAGACCAATTGGACGAAATCATCGCCAAGTTCAAAGGGAAACCAGGTGGCCTGATTCCTGTCCTTGAGGAGGCCCAGGTAGCCCTGGAATATCTGCCTGTTTCCATCCAGAAAAAGATCGCCAAGGGCTTGAACCTTCCCCTAAGCCGTGTTTACGGCGTCGTCACTTTTTATTCCTTTTTTACCATGACCCCCCGGGGAAGGCATACCGTCCGCGTCTGCCTCGGCACCGCCTGTTACGTCCGGGGGGGCAAGGCCCTGGCGGAAATCATTGAAAAAAATTACGGCGTCAAGGAGGGAGAAACGACTCCCGACCGCAAGTTTACCTATGAGTCGGTTCGTTGTTTGGGGGCCTGCGGCCTCGGACCGGTCATTGTTGTGGATAATGACGTTCACGGACGGGTCAAGCCGGGGAAAGTCAAAGATATCTTAAATGCTTATAACTGATAAAAAAGTGAGGATACCTTATGGCAAAGATCACGATTGAAGATTTAAAGAAAATCAAGGAGCGGGTTCATGCGGAAACAGCTCTGCGGGATGGTCACCTGCGTGTCAAGGTCACCGTTCATATGGGGACCTGCGGTATCGCTTCGGGGGCCAAGGAAGTCATGGACTCCCTGTTGAGGGAAATTGAAGAAGCCGGAGTGTCGGATATCGCCGTTACGACCTCGGGTTGCATGGGTCTCTGTAGCAGGGAGCCCCTTGTTACCGTCGAGATCCTCAACCAGGACCCGATCAAGTACGAATATATGAATTCAAACAAAATGCGTCAGGTCTTCAAACGGCACATCCTGGAAGGAGAAATTCAAAATCCCTTCGTACTGGCCCGGGGCGCGGAAACACAAAAATAGAAGGAGGAGATTAACCTAATGAAGGTATTCCGATCGCACTTATTGATTTGTGGCGGCACCGGCTGCCATGCCTCCGGAAGTCTGAACGTCAAGAAGGCATTAGTCGCGGAGCTCTCCAAAAGAAAGCTCTCCGAAGAAATCAAGATCGTAGAAACGGGGTGTAACGGCTTCTGCGCCATGGGTCCGATCATGGTCGTCTATCCCGAAGGCGTTATCTATATGCTGATCACAGATGAAGACATCCCTGAACTTGTAGAAGAACACCTGATCAAGGGCCGGATTCTCGAGCGGCTCCTCTATAGGGAACCCACCACGGAAGAGATTATCCCGACGATGCAGGACATCCCCTTTTTCGCCCTTCAGGAGCTGCGGGTACTCAGGAACCGGGGGCTCATCGATCCGGAGAAAATCGAAGAATACATCGCCCGGGACGGCTACCAGGGAATGGTTAAGGCCCTGACCGAAATGACCGCCGCGGACATCGTCCAGGAAGTCCTCACTTCGGGACTGCGCGGCCGGGGCGGCGCGGGCTTCCCCACGGGCCTGAAATGGAAATTTGCCGCCGCCTCTCCCGGAGACATCAAATACGTTTTGTGTAACGCCGACGAGGGAGACCCCGGGGCCTTCATGGATCGCAGCGTCCTGGAATCGGACCCCCATACCGTTCTTGAAGGCATGGTCATCGCCGCCAAGGCCATCGGCTCCCATCACGGCTACATATACTGCCGCGCCGAATATCCCCTGGCCATCCATCGTTTGAATATCGCCATTGATCAGGCCAAGGAGATGGGCCTTCTGGGCAGAAATATCCTGGGAACAGGTTTTGACTTTGATCTGGAGATCTATCAGGGGGCCGGGGCCTTTGTCTGCGGTGAAGAAACCGCCTTGATGACCTCCATCGAGGGAAAAAGAGGGATGCCTCGTCCCCGTCCACCCTTCCCCGCCATCGCCGGACTCTGGCAAAAGCCATCCGTCCTCAATAACGTGGAGACCCTTGCCAATATCGGCCAGATCATCCTCCGGGGCGGCGCCTGGTATGCCAGTGTTGGTACGGAAAAAAGTAAAGGAACGAAGGTTTTCGCTCTCACCGGAGACGTCAACAACGTCGGGCTTGTGGAAGTTCCCATGGGGACAACCCTCGGAACTATCGTCTATGATATCGGCGGCGGCATCCCCAAGGGCAAGAAGTTCAAAGCCGCCCAGTTGGGCGGTCCATCGGGAGGCATGATTCCCATCCAGCACCTCAATGCCACTATTGACTATGAAAAGGTAGCGGAACTGGGCGCCATCATGGGGTCCGGCGGTATGATCGTCATGAACGAGGATTCCTGTGCCGTCGACATGGCGCGATTCTTCATGGATTTCTGCCAGGACGAGTCCTGCGGCAAGTGTACGCCCTGCCGGGAAGGAACGAAGCGGATGCTCCAGATCCTTACGAATATTACTCAGGGCAAAGGCAAGGAAGGAGATATAGAGCTGCTGGAGGAGATGGCCCCCATCATCAAGGACGCTTCGCTCTGCGGTCTTGGCCAGACGGCGCCGAATCCGGTTCTCAGCACCATCCGTTATTTCCGGAAGGAATATGAGGATCACATCCGCAACCACCGTTGCGACGCGGCGGTCTGTACCGCACTGTTCAAGTCCCCCTGCCAGCATACCTGTCCCATTGAAATGGACATTCCTTCCTACATCACCCTGATCCGGGCCAACCGCATGGAAAACGCCTATAAAATGCTGCTCCGCACCAATCCTTTCCCGTCGGTCTGCGGGCGGGTCTGCGATCATAAATGCCAGACCAAATGCCGCCGCGGTAAGATGGATGAACCAATTGCCATCAAATTCCTCAAGCGCTTCATCACCGACAACGCCCCGCGGCCTAAGACCGAGCCGGTTCCCGTAGCCCGCAGGGAAAAGATCGCCGTCGTCGGCGCCGGTCCTGCGGGCTTGACAGCAGCCCGGGACCTTGCCCTGCGCGGTTACAAGGTAACTGTTTTCGAAGAGCTTTCCGAACCGGGGGGCATGCTCCGCTGGGCAATTCCCGCCTATCGCCTCCCTCGAAACATCCTGGCCAACGAAATCGCCGATGTGACGGCCCTGGGGGTGGAGATCAAATGCAACATCCGGGTGGGAAGAGAGCTGTCCTTTAGCAAACTGAATAAGAATTATGATTATGTCTACCTGGCTCCGGGGGCGCACAAGAGTCAAAAAATGGGCGTGGAAGGGGAAGACATCCCCGGTGTCCATGGGGGAGTGGAGTTCCTCCGGGATTTCAACGCCCATGAAGACGCCTGGGTTAAAGGCGAAAAAACCTTGGGATCGAGGGTCGCCGTGATCGGCGGCGGGAATTCGGCCATTGATGCCGCCCGGGTGGCCCTGCGTCTCGGAGCCGACGTCACGATCCTCTATCGCCGCGAGCGGAAGGATATGCCCGCAGCGGTGGAAGAGATCATTGCCGCAGAAGACGAAGGGATCAAGCTAGAATACCTCGTCGCCCCCCTGAAGATCGAGGCCAAAGACGGCAAGGTCTCCGGGATTACCTGTGAACGGATGAAGCTGGGCGAGTTCGATCGGAGCGGCAGAAAGAAGCCCGTCGCCATCCCCGGTTCGGCATTCACGCTATCCGTTGACGCCGTTGTGGCTTCCATCGGCCAGGCCCCGGATCTGACCTTTGTACCCAAAGACAGTGGTGTCTCCGTCAATAAGTGGGACTGCTTCGATCTGGTCAAGGGCAGCAAGTCACAGACTACGGACGCCAGATTCTACGCCGGCGGTGACGCCGTGACGGGACCCGATACGGTTATCGGCGCCATCGCCGCAGGACATCAAGCGGCTCGGGACATGGACGCCGCCATCCGGCTGGCCGCCGGCGAACCGGCCTATGAAGAGCCGGCGGAAGAGAAAATCGATATTCCGTTGATCATCGACGAGGAGGGCGAGGAAGCCCCCCAGGGCAAGATGCCGGAATTACACGGGCCGGAACGGAAAACAAGTTTTGTGGAAGTGGAACTTGGCTTCTCCATGGAAGATGCGGTCAAAGAGGCAGCCCGCTGCCTCCGTTGTGACGCGGAAGTCTGATTGAACATATGAGCGATTCACGCACCTCCAAACTGGCCGGGCTCCTGGTTGACTATTCCGCCGCCGTAAAGCCCGGCGACAAAGTGGTGATCAACGGCGGCGCCGATGCAGGGCCGCTCTTGCGCGAAGTCTATGCCGCCGTTTTGAAGGCGGGAGGTCATCCGCTGCTACTTGTTTCCCTGCCCGGCATAGACGAGATACTCTACCGGCATGCCACGGATGATCAGTTGCGCTTCGTGGCGCCGCCGGTCAAAGAGATCATGGAAACATACGACGTAAGTATTTCCATCGCCAGCACGGATAACACGAAAAACCTGAGCGGCGTCGATCCCGGCAAGGTAATACTCCGAACCCAGGGCCGTCGTGAGATCCTTGAGATTTTCATGGCCCGGGCGGCCCGGGGGGAACTGCGCTGGACGGTGACCCTCTTCCCGACCAACGCCTACGCCCAGGACGCCGACATGAGCCTGTCCGATTATGAAGACTTTGTCTATGGGGCCTGTATGCCTGACCTCAATGATCCGGTGGGTTACTGGCGGAATTTTTCCGCCCGTCAACAAAAGATCGTCGGCTGGCTCCATGGGAAACGAAATGTTCATATCCAGGGCCGGGAAACTGATCTCCGCCTGAGCATCGCGGGTCGGATATTCCGTAACTGCGACGGTCGTCACAACATGCCCGACGGCGAAATTTTTACGGGACCCGTCGAAGACAGTCTGGAGGGACATGTCTGCTTTTCCTATCCCGCCATTTATCAGGGACGGGAAGTAACGGGGATAACGCTCGATTTTGAAAAGGGAAAGGTCGTGAAGGCCCGGGCGGAAAAAAACGAAGACTTCCTCCTCAAGATGATCGCCACGGATGAAGGATCCTGTTACGCCGGCGAATTCGCCATTGGCACCAATGAAGGGATAACAAAGTTCACCCGCCAAATCCTCTTTGATGAAAAGATCGCCGGCAGCTTTCATCTGGCCCTGGGGTCAGGGTATCCGGAAACGGGGAGCATCAACAAGTCGGCCATTCACTGGGACATGATCTGCGACCTCCGCGAAGGGGGCGAGATTCGGGTGGATGGTGAATTGTTCTATAAGGACGGAAAATTTGTGATCAACCTCCCATAGCGGGTGAGGTCTCATATAATGTTTATTACTCAAGTGACTTTAAGGAGTGTGACATGGAAAAAAAGATCCCCATAACAATTGACGGCAGGGAAGTGGAGGCGGCGGCGGGCCAGATGATCCTGGAAGCCGCCAGGGAAAACGGTATTTTTATCCCGACCCTTTGTCATTACCCGGGCACAACCAAAGTCGGCGCCTGTCGCGTCTGCGTGGTGGACGTCGAGGGTGCTCGTTCCCTCGTCGCCTCCTGTTGCATGCCCGTCAGCCCCGGCATGGTTGTCAGGACGGATACCAAGAAAGTTCGCGATGCCCAGCGTCTTATCGTGGAGTTGCTCTGGGCCTCCGGCGATCACAATTGTCTGACTTGCGAACAAAACGGCAATTGCGATCTGCAAAATCTTGTTTACTGGCTCGAGTTGGAAACACCCCGGTTCAGTATTCAATTTCCTAAATACAAACCGGAAACGACCAATACCATGATCTCCCGGGACCTGAACAAGTGCATCCTCTGCGGGAGATGTATCCGGGCCTGCAACGAGATCCAGGTCAATGAGGTTCTCGATTTTTCCAAGCGCGGTTCCCGGGCCAAGGTCGGCCCCGCTTTTGACGCCGATTACATCGATTCTGAATGCTTCTTCTGCGGGGAATGCGCCGATGTCTGTCCCGTAGGGGCCATCACCTTCCGGCAGTCCCGCTTCAAGGGTCGGCCCTGGGAAATGCAAAAGGTCAAGACAACCTGCACTTATTGCGGCGTCGGTTGCCAGATGGATCTCAATATTAACAACGGAAAGATCGTCAAAGTCACGGGGAACCGTGATTATGCCCAGCCCAACGGCGGCAGCCTTTGCATCAAGGGGCGGTTCGGTCTCGACTTTGTCAACAATCCGGATCGATTGAAGAAACCCCTGATTCGCAAGGAAAAAGGAGGTGAGCTGACGGAGGCCTCCTGGGACGAAGCCCTGGAGCTCATTGCCAAAAAGTTCGGGGAGATCAAAAAGAAGGACGGCGCCGACAGCATCGCCGGTCTCTCGTCGGCCCGATGCACCAACGAAGAGAACTATCTCTTCCAGAAATTCATGCGGGCGGTGGTCGGAACCAACAATGTCGATCACTGTGCCCGGCTCTGACACTCCGTAACGGTGGCCGGTCTGGCCGCCGCCTTCGGCAGTGGAGCAATGACGAATTCCATCGATGAGATCGAGTTTACCGACCTGATCCTGGCGACGGGAACCAACACCACGGAAAATCATCCCGTCATCGGCATGAAAATTAAACGGGCGGTCCGCCAGCACGGTGCCAAGCTCATCGTTATCGACCCCCGGGAGATCGACCTGGTGAAATACGCCGATCTCTGGCTCCGACAGGCGCCGGGCACGGACGTCGCAGTCCTCAACGGACTCATGAATGTCATGATTGCGGAAAACATTTATGACAAGGACTATGTAGAGAGCCGCACGGAAAACTTTGAGGCCCTGAAAAAGACGGTAGAAAAATACACCCCCGACTACGTTGAGAAGATCTCCGGCATTCCGGCGGAGGATCTCCGGACCGCCGCCCGGATGTTCGGCAGGGCAAACAGGGCCTCCATCCTCTATGCCATGGGGATGACCCAGCACATCACCGGCACGGACAACGTCAAATCCGTCGCCAACCTGTCCATGCTCGGCGGCAACGTCGGCATCGAAGGGGGAGGCGTCAATCCCCTGCGGGGACAGAACAACGTTCAGGGGGCCTGCGACATGGGGGCGCTGCCCAATGTTTACCCCGCCTACCAGCAGGTCGCCAGCGACGAGGCGAGGGTCAAATTCGAAAAGGCATGGGGGGCAAAGCTCTCGGCAAGACCGGGATTGACCATTATGGAAATCATGGAAGGGGCTCATAAGGGATCTATCAAAGGTCTGTACATCATGGGCGAAAACCCCATGATCTCCGATCCCGACCTCTCCCATGTGGAGGCGTCGCTAAAACACGTCGACTTCCTCGTTGTCCAGGATATCTTCCTGACCGAGACGGCGCGCCTTGCCGATGTGGTTCTCCCCTCCGCCTGTTTCGCCGAGAAGGACGGCACCTTCTCCAATACGGAAAGGCGGGTCCAGCGGATCAGGAAGGCCGTCACCCCACCCGGGGAGGCCAGAAGCGACTGGGAGATCATCGCCGCTATTTCCAACCGCATGGGCTATGCTATGAATTATTCCTCCGCCCAGGAAATCATGGAGGAGATCAGCAGGGTAACCCCCAGTTACGGTGGGATAACCTACAAGCGCCTGGAGAAAAACGGCCTCCAGTGGCCCTGCCCCACACCGGACCACAAAGGAACCAAATTCCTCCATAAGGATCGCTTCACCCGGGGTCTGGGTCTGTTCCACGCCGTAGAATTTATTCCTCCGGCGGAACTCCCCGATAAGGCCTATCCGATGTACATGACCACCGGGCGGGTGTTATATCATTACCATACGGGAACGATGACGCGTCTATCGGCAGGGGCAATGGAACGCTGCCCGGAAAGTCTTGTGGAAATCAATCCCCTCGATGCGGACAAACTGGGTATTGAAGAGGGCCAGATGGTCAAGGTATCGTCCCGCCGGGGCGAAGTCACGGCCAAGGCACAGTTGACGGAAAAGTCGGCAGCTGGTTCCATCTTCATGAACTTCCATTTCCATGAGACGGCGGTGAACCTGCTGACCAATCCGGCCATGGATCCCATCGGCAAGATTCCCGAATACAAGGTCTGCGCCGTGAAAGTGGAGGCGGCATGATTGACAAGATAGTAGATGGGACATCAAATCCCATCAACGGAATTGTTTTTTGCAACTAATTTTATAGGAGAACTAAAATGAGTAATGAAAATTTAATGTCGAAACGGTGGCTGATCGCTTGTGCGGGGGTCGTCATCCAGCTACTTCTGGGTACCGTGTATGCCTGGTCGGTTTTCGTGAAGCCCGTTATGGCCGCCCATGGCTGGTCGCAGGCGGAAGTCGCGGTGGTCTTTATGATCATAATCGGCACAATAGGTGTTTCCGCCGCCTTCGGTGGAATACTGGTGGACAAAAAGGGCCCGAAGTTCGCGGCAACTACCGGCGTTGTCCTCTATGGTGTAGGCGTCCTTTTGGGTGGCGTCGCCCTCAAGATGGGCAGTATCTGGCTTCTCTACATCGGTTATGGCGTGATCGCGGGCATCGGCAACGGGCTGGCCTACGTGGTTCCCATCGCAACCCTGATCCGCTGGTTTCCCGATAAGCGTGGTCTCATCACGGGGCTCGCGGTCATGGGCTTCGGGCTCGGCGCCTTCTTCATCGGCAAGATCGTCCCTGGTCTGATCGTAAATATCGGCGTTGCCAATGCCTTCTTTGCCCTTGGTGCCGTTTACCTGGTAGGGAACAGCCTGGCCGCCATGGTGCTTCGGAATCCTCCCGCCGGCTGGCTTCCCGACGGCTTCACCCCATCGGCATCGACGGTCTCCGCCGCCGATTCCTTCAGTTGGGCCGAGGCGAAAAAGACCCCCCAGTGGTACATGATCTGGGGCATGCTATTCCTGAACGTCAGCGCCGGCATGGGGCTCCTCTCCAAACTCTCGCCCATGGCACAGGATGTGTACCGGGTTGCCCAGGGCATTACCGACCCCGCTCAGCTCGCGATTCTTGGCGGCGGCGTATTGGCTACGGCCTCGATTTTCAACGGCCTCGGCCGCCTATTCTGGGCCGCCGTATCCGACAAGATCGGCCGCAAGAATGTCTTCCTGATCATGTTTGCCACCCAGGCGGCCCTCTACTTTTACCTGCCTTCCGTAACCAGCACCTTGATTTTCACCATCATCGCCTGCTACCTCCTTGCCTGCCTCGGCGGCGGCTTCGCTGTCATGCCGGCCTTTGCGGCTGACTCTTTCGGTCCCACCTACATCGGCAAGGTTTATGGTTTTGTTCTGACCGCATGGGGCGCTGCGGGCGTTATCGGCGGTCTGGTCTTCGCCAAGTTCACTGTTCAGCCCGCCCTCTGGACCGCGTCCGCCTTGCTCTGCTGTGGCTTCCTGGTAGCCTTGATGTTCACGCGGCCCAAGCATGTCTCCCATTACAGAGCGAAGACCCCTTAACAAATCTAAGCTCGGCGGAAATATAGAAAGAAGCTCGTTTCAATTCGGTGGGGCCTTCGCCAGAAGGCCCCACCTCTTTTTCACGGCTTGCAGTTTCAGAACCCTGCCACACCCGAGAGTTTTCTTCGCAGAGCCGCATCCACCACTTCACGAGTTGTTCACTGTTTTCGGCTGATATCCATAAAATGGTTAACCAGCTGTACTTTATTGCTTTCGTTCGTCGATGACAGTTTCCTGGTAGGCATCCTCTTTCCAGATCACCCTATTGCGTCCCTGTGCCTTGGCCTCGTAAAGGGCCACGTCCGCCGCTTTGATGAGTAGGAACGGGTCGGCATCCGGACGGGGTATGACGGTGGCGGCACCGAAACTGACCGTCACAAAAGCCCCGACCGTCGATCTTTCATGAACGATTTTTAGTTTTTCGACATTTGATCGCATTTTTTCCGCTAAAGAGGCTATTTTTTTGTCCACGTCTCGGGTAACGACTACAGCGAACTCTTCCCCCCCATATCGGGCCACAAGATCGTCATGGTCATGCACACCCTGGCGGATGGCGGCCACCACGGCTTTTAAACACTCGTCTCCCTGCTGATGTCCGTAGGTGTCGTTATATAGCTTGAAGAAATCCACATCACAAATGATCAATCCGAGGGGCGCCTGGTTAGCGGCGTGGGTTGCCCACATCTTTGCCAGCCATTCGTCGAAGAAACGGCGGTTGGCCGCATGGGTCAGTCCATCTATTTTTGAAAGGCGCTCCAGTTCGTGGTTGGCCTTTTGTAGGGCCTTTTCCACCACGAGGCGCTCCTGGATTTCCGTCTCCAGCAGTTCGTTCTTCTGGAGCAGCTCGCAGGTCCGTTCCTCAACTTTCCGCTCCAGGGATCTTGAGTAGTCTTCAAGGGACATCTTGGCCTGCCGCAAGTCTTCAATGACCTGATCAAGATGGAACTCCCTCGTTTCCACCTTGATCATCATCATGCTGAAAGATTCCGCCATTTCCGTCAACCATGCGGGATATTTCTCCTTAATGGTTAGATCGAAGAGCTCCTTTGCCTGCTCCCGGTTATATCTGCCTTCGGATACCTCACTGAAAAGGTCATGCAATCTGTCAAGCAGCTTGATTTCTGAACGATGCAAATGAGTCACAATCGGATCTCCTCTTTTATGTGATCAACGGTTATGAGATACCTGCCTCAATTAGAGAATGCAAGGCTTTTCATGGCCTTTGACAGAGGTCATATTTTTTGGTATGGATGCGCCCGGAAAATGCGGGAAGGAGAAAAAAATGGCAGAGATAAAAAGCACCTTAGACCTCATCATGGAAAGGACGAAGAATCTGACCCTGACAGAAGAAGAGAAAAAGGCCATCAGCACCAAGGAAGTGAAGAGCAGGGTTAGGGGCTGTTTTCAGCGATATAGCGACGGATCTTTAACCATTCGTGATCTAAAGGAATACATGGAAAAGGAGCTAGCCACCTTCCCCGAAGCGGCGCCCTTGTTGCGAGAGGAATGTCTTGCCCATATGGAACCGGAGGGGGATAATCGGAAGATTTTTCAAATGATGGATGAGATTCTGGGCATCGATTCTGCACCCTTTAAGCATCTCGTTGACGATTTTCATAACGAAATGCTCCGCCACCGGACCGAGGCAGCCCGGGACACCCTCGACGTCTTTCATGCCCAGGGGATCAGCGGCACATCAGTGACACCGAACCTCAACCTCAGCCCGGCCTGGAAGGCCTGCCTCGATAAAGCCAGGGGGCAATTCCGAAGTAAGCTTTATCTGGTCAGGTAAGGAAACCACTGCTCCCTTACGGCCTTGAAATTGGCCCGGACAGCCTCTTTCCCGATGACGGGTTCCCCATGACCGGTAAGCAGAAAATCCACATCCAGTTCGGAGAGCTTTTCGATGCTCTCCTTAAGCATCTCTCCATTCCCGCCGGGCAGGTCCGTTCGTCCAATCCCCTGGTTGAAGACAACGTCGCCGGTGAATAAAGCCTTCTTTGCCGGCCAGTACAGACAGATGGAGGCAGGTGTATGCCCCGGCGTCTTTAACACCTGAAACAACTCCGAGCCGATGGTAAGATCCCCTGCCGTCAGGAAGAAGTCCGGTTCGGGAATACGAAAGTAATGGCCGGCAAGTTTGCAGATGAAAGCATATTCATCCTGATTCATGGCAAACAGGGTCGGCTTGCCGAATTTTCTCACCCCCTCCAGATGATCGGGATGGCCGTGAGTGGCAATAACGACATCCACGTCTTCCATGCCGACGCCGGCGCTTTCCATGCCATCCAGGACATGCTGGATGAGATGTTCATGTCCCGGGTCAATCAAGATCCGCTTATCTCCGTTAATGAAATATGCATTACAATTGTTTTCCTGATAATGCCGCCAGAGGAACCCCTCACATCCGTCAAATATCTTCATCTGATAATGCACCCCTAAGTATTTTATTTTCTCGGTCTTTCACAAAATCCCCTTAAATCCCAATTTGTCAAAGGGGCAATTAACAGTGATCCTCCCGCTGCTAAGGGGTGGACATTCCATTTACATCTTTGAGGTCGCTGGTATCTTCAGCCGCTGATCTACATAAAGAGGTGCCAGACGCTTGCCTTGATTAAGGTCCTTCAAGGCGCTTACCGACGTCTTGTGCTTCCGGGCAATGGTGTCGAGACTGTCTCCCTTTTTTACGATATAAATCGTCGTTCGCGGCGCTGATCCTTCCGACTTCTTCTTTGCCGTCTTTTCAGATTCGCCGGGCTTCTCTCCTTCTCTGATTTTAATGACCTTGCCTGCGTACAGGGGATCGTGAGGTTTCATATTATTCAGTTTGAGGAGCGCAGTTATGGTCGTTTCATACTTCCGGGCGATAATTTCCAGGGTATCTCCCCTTTTGACCTGGTATTTTAATGCATCAGCGGTAGCCTTTTTTTCCGAGACCTCCCTGGCAGCCTTTTTTTCGGACACCTCCTTCTTCTGCTCCGGTGCTGCCTCGGGCTCATTTTCACTTGGGGCGGGAATCTTGATCTTCTTTCCCGCATAAAGGGTGTCCTTCATCTTCATCCGGTTGATCTTCAACAATTCTGCGAGGCTTATCCCCTGCTGCTTGGCAATGCTGTCGAGGCTATCGCCCTTTTTTACAACGTAGGTGGCCGTTGTGATCTCCCGCTTTTCCGTTGCCTCAGCCTTAGCGGTTTTCGATGACCGAGGAGTCGGCTTTTCCTCTACGTTCTTAATGGGAATCTTTATTTTACGGTTTGCATAGAGCGGATCCTTGGGTTTCATGCCGTTGATCTTCAAAATCAGGGCCGGGTTAACATGGTATCTCCTGGCAATTCTGTCAATGCTTTCGCCTCTTTTTACCATATAGAAGACGGTCACGGTTTTTCCACCGGCCACTACAGGCTCTTTTTTCTTGGCTATTTCCTCTTTCGCAGGTATCTCTTCTTTTTTCGAGACATCATCTTTCTTCGCAGTATCCTCTATTTTACGGGACACAACCGTTTGTGTCTGCGTGGTCACTACGGTCGGGGCCTTTACAGGTGAGGATGGCGATGATAGGAAAGCGACGGTTGACTTAACGATAGCATCCGCAAGCTCGTTTTGAAATTGACGGTTCCGTAGCTTTTTTTCCTCCTTCGGATTGGAGATATAGGCGGTCTCTATGAGGACCGACGGCACTTCGGGAAGCTTCAGGACCATGAACGGTGCCTCCTGGACGGCATTGAATTTTATGCGGTTCACGGTGTTCATATTCGCCAGCAGCACCTGGCCGAAGGTCCGGGAGGAATTCATGGTGTTGGTTTGAAACATGTTCAGAATGATCGGGTCAGAGAGGTCACTAGTGGCCTCTCCGTTCCCAGCGCCACCGACGATATCGGCAAGGTTTTCATTTCTCGCCAATATTTTGGCCGCTTCACTGCTCGCACTGCGCAGAGAAAGGCTATAGACGGATGTGCCTGAAGCCTGTCGGCTCCGGGCGGCGTCCGCATGAATACTGAGAAAAAGATCCGCTCCATATTCCCGGGCTATCTTTAATCGTTTTTTAAAGGAAACATAGTAATCTCCCTCCCTGGTCAGGAAGGCATGGTAACCTTCCAGGGCATTCAGTTTGTCCCTGACCTTTTTGCTGATCTCCAGAACAACCTTTTTCTCATATGTCCTATGTTGGCCCACGGCGCCCGGATCTTCACCGCCATGACCGGGATCGATCACGACGATTTTATCCTTGGTCTGTACCTTGACCCGTTCCCGGTCCTCCTGCTCCTTTTTTTCGACCTCCGGGAGAATAATGTCGATCACAATCCGGTCCGGCTTCTCTTCAATCTTTTTTACCCGAAAGACCTTGCTTTCAGTATGTGCGGTCAGATACAGATCAATCTTCTCTACCCCTTCCGAGGGGGTTGTGAGCGTTATCCGGTCAATGCCTGGTTTCTTGATGGTGATGGTTCGTGGTCCGGCTTTCATATATTGGGCGTCGGTGATATTTATGCTCACCATCATGTCTTTCTTCTCGACGGTGTACTGGGCCTCCTCGCTGGTATCAATAACGATGCGGGTATGGTCCGGGGCCGCCCAATGCCGGATATTTAAAATATTCGTCGCCGCAAATCCATGAGAAGACCATAATGCAATAAAGAGAATCGCCAGACCTTGTAACAATTTCCGTATTAGTTTTTTCTTTACATGACTCATTTCTCGCAAGTAACAAATTTCCACATCAACTGCAAGAAAAGGTTATGGGCGATGGGCAATGTTCGTGCTTCACAATTCGTATCTTACTCCTTACCACTAAAAATTGTTGACAAGCTATTTCGTAAGTGCGATTTCCAACGCACAAATATCAGAGACTAAAACTGAGGATAACGATGCAGGAAAATCGTTTTAAAGAGGCTTTATTGAATCCCTCCGCCTTCCCGGTCACCTGGGAACTGGTGCCGGGAAGAGGCGCGAAAGAAGCGGCCCAGGAAAAGGCCATGATCCTCGCCGGACAGGCGGCTTCGGGGGGAAAGATCCATGCTCTGACCCTTACGGATAACCCCGGGGGAACCCCGGCCATATCGGCCGATTTCATGGGCAGCGAAATTGTGCATCTGGGCATCGAGCCTCTGGTCCACTTTACTTGCAAAGACAAGAACCGCAATGCTATCGAAAGCCAGCTTTACGCCTTGGATCGGGCGGGGGTCCGCAACCTCCTCGTAATGAGCGGCGATTACCCGGTATCGGGCTATCAGGGAAGACCGGCCCCGGTCTTTGATCTTGATCCGACTCATGTCCTCCAATTGATATCGGATATGAATCGCGGTCTTGAGTATCCGGGAATCAAAGGCGTCATCCGTCACCAGCCCTGCGATTTCTTCGCCGGAGCAGTTGTTTCTCCCTTCAAGGCGAGCGAAGCGGAACAGATGGCCCAGTACTACAAACTGAAGAAAAAGATCGACGCCGGCGCACAATTTATAGTTACACAACTGGGATACGACGTCCGAAAATTTCATGAAGTGTTGCTCTTCATGAAACAAAGCGGTTTTAACATTCCCTTGGTGGGGAACATTTATATCCTTCCCTTTGGGGCTGCCAAAATGATGAACCGCAATGACCTGCCGGGCTCCGTGGTTACGGATAAACTCCTCTCAGACATCGACGGGGAGCGAAACGATCCAGACAAGGGAGAAAAAACCAGAATCCTGCGCGCTGCCAGGCTTTATGCCATCCTGAAGGGAATGGGATACAGCGGGGTTCATATCGGCGGTCACAATATTAAATACGAACAGGTGGAAGAGACTATCCGTCAGGGGGAAACGCTCACATCCCAGTGGAAGAACCTGATCCGGTATTTTGATTATCCTATTGACCGCGGTTTTTATTACTTCGAACCAGATCCGGAAACGGGCCTCAACCGGGAGACGCCGACCCGGCGACAGGATTGCCCCCTCGATACCAAGGTCGAATTCTTGTACGGTTTTTCACGTTTCCTCCATAAACTGATGTATGAGCCGGGCAAGAATCTTTACGGCATCATGAAGGGACTTTGCCGTAATGTGCAGGGAACACAGATGGAAGGCCTTTTTCACAGGCTGGAACACTTGACCAAGGCCGCCCTTTTCGACTGCAAAGACTGCGGTGACTGCGCCCTCATCGATGTGGCCTACCTCTGCCCAATGTCGCAATGCCCGAAAAACCAGCGGAACGGCGCCTGTGGCGGCAGCTTCCATGGGTGGTGCGAGGTTTATCCCGAAAAGAGACAGTGCATTTATGTCCGGGCCCATGCCCGATTGAAGAAATACGGGGAGGAGAAGCTGCTGGAAAAAGACATCGTCCCCCCATGCAACTGGGATCTTTATCAAACTTCATCCTGGATCAATTATTATCTCGGGAAAGATCATACCTCCAAAAGACGAGACGGCAATTCCTCGGAGCAGTAATCCGGCGTATAAGAGATCTCCCCTGACCCCTCTTTTTACCCTAACCACCTAATGACCTAAAGGTCCTTAGAGGTGGTCTGGTTTCTTTAGACAACCGGGAGCGTTTTATAAGTGGTGAGCTGCCCTGGTTCATACCGCTTCCTTGAGCTTCGGTATAGTGTCCC
>JANXZC010000022.1 GCA_025355725.1 Syntrophus sp. (in: bacteria) | reverse complement strand
ACACCGGCAGTACGGGTCTCGGCCTGTATTTTTCCTGCCTCGTTGCCAAATCCCACAATAACGGGGAAAGAAAGGGATATTTTTTAACGGAAAACGGCGGCAGTCTCGGTGGCGGCTGCTTTTCGCTCTTTATTCCCTGAAGGACCCTTTCCAGGAAAGCGTCTTATCCATTCTCCCGTCTGCAATCGCTCATCCGTTTTTGTCGAGGCATGCAATCATTAAATCATAGCTGGTAAAACAATTCAATACGCTGTTGCCCGGTTTTCAATGATGAAAACAAAAATAAACACATGGTTCTTATCGCCAGTTATATAATAAAGTTGCTATTCTACCAACAATGTGTTACAAAGCCGCCATCTCAATTTATTGCCAATTCCATGAGTGAGTATAGGATTCACCTCTCATGTCGGCAACGTTGCAGATTTTGTCTTTGTTTTTGGAAGCTGACATACTGAACGCGCATTAAATATGTTTCTATCGAGGGAACGATGCACTTCGGTAAATATCATTTCCACAGTCTCTTTGAAGAAGAAGCCCTGTTGCCCCCCTATAAGGGTTCCACCTTTCGTGGTCTTTTCGGCCATGCCCTAAGAAAGATCGTCTGTGTCCTGAAAACCGCCGACTGCACTGCCTGCATGCTAAACGGCAAGTGCCTCTATGCCCAGGTTTTTGAAACTCCCACCGGTCGCCCTGACGGTGAAAAACAGCGCCTCGCAGCGCCGCCGCATCCTTATGTGATCGAACCGCCGTTAGACGGGCAAACCGCTTACGCAATCGGGGATTCCTTCGATTTCACGCTTTTGCTTTTTGGCCGTTTTAACGAGTCGCTGCCGTATTTTATCTTTGCCTTTGAACAAATGGGACAAATGGGCGTCGGCAAGCGAATCAACGGAGGTCGTCCCCGCTTTGTTCTGGAAAAGGTAACTGCAGGGGAAACGGATATATATTCCGGAGCCGTAAGAAAGATGCAAGGTAATTATCAGACTGGAAACATGGTCTTCCCCGCCCCGCCCGCCCATCCGGTCCAGCGGCTGGAAATCGACATCCTCACGCCTTTGCGCCTCAAATACCTGAATGAATTGGAGTCCGTCCTTCCTTTCCACGTCCTCATACGGGCGGCATTGCGTAGAATCTCCTCCCTTTTTGCCGCCTACGGCGACGGCGAGCCTGCCCTCGACTATCGGGGCCTCGTCCGGCGGGCGCAGGAAATCGCCATTGAAGAATCTCATCTCCACTGGTTTGACTGGCGGCGATGGTCGAACCGCCAGGATCAGGAGATGCTGATGGGCGGTTTGATGGGATCGATAACCTACACCGGTGACCTGACGGAATTCATGCCCCTGCTCCATCTCTGCGAGACCCTCCATCTCGGAAAACAGACGGCCTTCGGCCTTGGCAAGATCAAGATTACCGCATAGGCGGCGACTCGTAATCGCCTGCTTGGCTATTCACATGGACATGAACCGATGAAAAACATCCTCCTTGCCGTTGTCGGGCTTACACCGCAAGTCATCACGGAGACCCTGTTCGCCCTCCACCAGGAGGGTCGCCAGGTGGACGCCATCCATGCAATCACCACCCGGGAGGGCAAAGAAGGGATCAACGCCCGCCTGATTGCGTCCGGAGACGGCCATTATCATCGCTATCTCAAAGAATACAGTATCAATCCCGGCACTATCGCCTTCGGACCGGATCACGTCCACACGGTAACGGACGATAACGGCATCGAACTGGACGATATCTCCGGAGAGGAAGAAAACGAACGGCTCCTGAAGAGATGCCTGGAGTTGACTTTCCGGCTCACAAGAGACCCCGAAACAGCGGTTTTCTTTTCCATTGCCGGTGGGCGCAAGACCATGAGCGCCTGCCTCATGATTGCCGCCCAGTTTTACGGGCGGCCCCAGGATCGGGTATTTCATGTCCTCATTTCACCCGAATTCGAGAGCAACCGCGATTTCTTTTATCCTCCCCGCCCTTCCACGACCATCGAACTAAGGGATAAGGCCGGCCAGCCCTATTTCAAGGAAACGAAATATGCGCAGATCAATCTCGTGCCCCTGCCGTTCGTATCCATCCGTGACCGGCTTTCCGATGTCATGCTCAAGGAACCGAAAGACCCGGCGGGACTCCTTCTTTCCTTAATCCGTGAGGAGATCCCCCTGCTGGTGATCGACCTGCCCCAGCGGAAGGTCGTATTCAAGAAGCGTGAGGCGGATATGTCGCCGTCGCGCCTCGCTCTCTATGCCTTCTTTGCCATGGGGAAACGGGATTGCACAAAGGATAGGGCGACCTGCCGGGGCTGTACGGACTGCTATCTGGAAATGGAAGAGATCCTTGCCTGCCAGTCGCAGATCGCCGATTTGTACCGCAGGATCGACTTCAGCCGCGATCACGCCGCCATGAGCGACTCCGGCATTCTCGGCCTGACCAAGGCAAACTTCAACTCCACCAAATCGAAGATCCGGGAGATCCTGCAACAGGGTTTCGGCCTTTACACCCTGTCGGAAATCGCTATCGAAGGCGTCGGGACCAAACCGGACACCCGGTACGGCCTGAGAATCGACCGGGACCGGATACGGGTGATCGTGTGAAGTAAACACAAGACTATGCACTTGATATGTACAGTGTAAGGGCCTATGATAACAGATAAAATAAATATCGAGGGGTATGCCATGAAAGAAGTCAATGCCCTAAGGCTGAGAAATCATCTGGGAGAAATCATCGAGGAACTGAATGCGACGGGGGAACCGGTGCTGATCAGCAAAGCAAGAAAGATCAGGGCGGTGCTTATTACCCCGGACCAATACGCACGGCGGTTTCTCGATTATCAGTCCGAAGAAAAAAATCCTGTCCGACATTGCCGCCCTGAGGACGGACCGTATCGGTGCGGAGGATAGTGTGGAAGTCCTCCGCGAATTGCGGGGCTATGTCAAATGATCTGGGTTATCGATGCCTCGGTCGCGGCAAAATGGCTGACTTTTGACGCCAGGGCGCACCGGGCGATTGCATCCTTCGGCGTCTCCCTCAATCTCATGGATGAGTTGCCGGAGGGCTGGTAGGGTATTGCCGGTGATCATGAATTCAAAAAACAGCACAAATTTTAGCGATATAATGAACGGCAACGTTGCGGTTGTTGATAACCGTAAGGAGATATAGGATGTTAGGCCAGAAATAGGAAAGGAGGAAGCGTATGTTTTATGTTTCCAGATTCAAGAATATAGAAAAGAGGGAGTATGATTGCGAGGTCGTAACCCCACTGTTTCTGGGAGGTGCAGACCCAAAAGAGGCGGAACTGCGTGTGCCTCCGGTCAAGGCTGCCATGCGCTTCTGGTGGCGGGCGCTATACGAAGGGGGAAATGTTGAGCAGATGGCCAAAGAGGAAGCCGACATTTTCGGATCAACTGAGAAGAAGGCGATGATAACAGTAAAAATTGAGAATATTATATCAAAATCATCATTGGAAATGCCGGCTGGTAAAATGGTGCCAGTTGAAGGGAAATCATATAAAACTTCCATCATCAATTATCTGTCCTATGGCCTGTTTGAATATAAAAATGAAATAAAGAAAAATGTTTATATCAGAAAACATATCGAACCCTCTGGCCACTTTAAGTTGATTGTCTCTTTTCCAAAAAACATGGAACCCGATGTCGTTCAAGCAACGAAGGCGATGATAACCTTTGGTGGACTCGGTTCCCGTTCCCGCAATGGCTTTGGCTCTCTCTACTGTGCTGCCCTCATTGATCGCACAGTTAAAAAAGAAGGAGAATTGAAATCATTCACGTCGTTCTCCAAGGAGACGAATCTCTTTGACAAGTTCAATACATACATGAACTGGGAAGACGCTCTGTCAGAGATAGGCGATGTTTATAGAAATGCCCGCTTGAAACTCGAAAGGAAACATTCTTGGAATAATAGAAAATTCATTGCTATGCCAATAGAAGCACAACGAGAGAATATTCCTGATGCGATAAGACGTGGTCGCCACGCCAAGCCCTATTTTCTCCACATATCCAAGACAATCGATGGAAAATACCGAGGACAAATTTTATTTTTACCGTATCAATATAAATCAAGACCGGATGATCATTCAAATCAACAAGAAGAGTACATGACGATCTGCAAGAAAATGAACGAGGAAATCGCAAGGGAGATGGGGGGTACGAGATGACCTGGCAGAAACCCGATACATCTTATTGGAACAACAAATTTGCCGCCTGGTGGCATGACCCGATCGACAAGGTTTTTGGCATTCAAAAACATGAGGAATGGGCGGCCGAATATCTGCAAGTATTCGGCATTGACAGGCCGAATGATGAATTCTGGAAGATGGCCGACGCCATGGCCGCC
>JANXZC010000008.1 GCA_025355725.1 Syntrophus sp. (in: bacteria) | reverse complement strand
GTGCGTGCTTAACACGCACGTCATTCCGTGTCCAGTTTTATCCCCTTTTCTTCCTCATGATAACATCGCAGATGAAAGCCGCGATCGTCGTAAAGAAGATAAGTATAATGAGCGATCCAGTCCCCAAGGGTAACGAGTATTTTCGTATCGCCCTCCGCGACAAACTCCTGAAGCTGAGGTTTGTGGCAGTGTCCCAGAATCACGGCGTCGTATCCATCTTGGAAACTATCCTCGGCAAAAGCAACCATCCTGGCCATAATTGCATCCTGGGCGCCACCCATCAACTCTTGACTTGCCAGGGAGCTCTTCCTGGCCAAAGCCCATAGAAGGTCAAGGGGCAGCATCTTCTGCAATAAGAAAAAAGGCCGGCTCCTGAGGATTTTTCTCAACAACAGATACCGCCGGTTTGTCTGGTCAACCAGATCGCCATGACCAATGAGCGTTCTTCTGCCCCCAAGATTGAGGGCCGCCCAATCTTCATAGACGTTCATCCCGAGGATGCGGGAAAAATGTGGCTTCATGAGGAAATCATGGTTCCCCTCACAGAAATGAATCGTGATACCGTCTTTTTTCAGGTGAATCAAACGGTCGACAATAGGCCGGAATCCCGGATATATCCTGCCTTGGCGGCTAAACCAGAAATCAAAAAAATCTCCGAGGATAAAGAGGTGATCGATGATCATGTCACTCCCGGGAGGGGCGCATTGTACTGCGTCCCCGCTTCGCTCCCGCTCTGAGTCTCGCCCTTTAATCTGGAAAAGGAATTGCAGTAAGTCCTGATAATGGGCATCCCGTTCATCTATAAGGTGGGCGTCCGCAAGAAAAATACAACGTAGAGGAGTTTCCGGATTTCTAGACTTGATTTCTTGAATTGGGATCATAAGAACCTCATAGCAAAGATAGCCAAGATGATCAACTGCCAAGAAACTGTCCCTATCTCTCAAAATAAAAACATGATAAGGAGACGCATCTATAAGTGAAAGGAGTTTGCAGCAGATGAACAACTACCCATTCTTCGAAGTCGAAAAAATATCGGACAAGAAAATAACCATCCTGTACCTGAACCGCGCGGACAAACTCAATGCCATGAACTGGCCCTTCTGGCGGGATCTCGATTTTGTTGTGGCTGACCTGGAAAAGGATCCCGATGTCCGGGTTGTCATTGTCGCCGGTAAGGGTAAATCTTTCAGTGTCGGCATCGATGTCTTCGATTTCTTTACCGCCTTCGCAGAGATCATCCAGGGTGCTACGCCGGATAAAAGGGAGGAATTTCATAAGCTGATCCTCCAGATGCAGGAAGGTTTCAGCCGGATGGCCAACGGGGAGAACATCTACATCGGCGCCGCCCACCGCCATTGCATCGGGGCCGGCCTCGATCTCATGGCCGCCTGCGATCTGCGCCTGGCCACCAAAGACACGATTATCTCCCTCCGGGAAACGAAGATCGCCATCGTGGCCGACATGGGAAGTCTGAACCGCCTGCCCCAGATCATCGGCCAGGGCAATACCCGCATGATGGCCTATACGGGCCGTGATTTCAACGCCGACGAGTGCCTGCGCATGGGGCTCATAAACGAAATCTATGAAAATCAGGAAAGTCTGATGGCCGGGGCGCTGAAACTGGCGGAGGAAATCGCCGACAACTCTTCCGCGGCGGTTAAAGGGACAAAGAGGATTCTCAACTACATGGAAGATCACAGTGTTGATGACGGCCTGAAATACGTCGCCGCCTGGAATTCAGCCTTCTTCAATACGAAGGATATTCAGGATGCCTTTGTGAAATCCATGGAAAAACAGAAAGGCAAGGAGAAATAGATTCATCAGTTTCAGCGGTAATCCGGAGACATCCTATTAATCCCGATTAAGTAGGTCCGGTGTCCCCGGATTACCCAAAACCATTATTCAATATCCGGTGTTATGATGATCAAGCGCAATCCCTTCAGAACGGCTTTCCTGGTTGGATTGATTCTCCTCCTGTCATCAGGTTGCGCCACAAAAATGTCTCTGGAGGAAGCAAAAAAGGTTACCGTCTCCATGGCGGAGGCGCCGGCCTTTATTAACCCGCCCCGCCGAATTAGCGATATAATGTCCGTTTTAGATCAGCCCGGTCAGTTTGAATCTCAGGTTACGGCAAAATTCAAGGTCCAGGCGGATGCCAAACCACCCGCTACGGAAGATCAGCGGACTCTCAAAGGATTTTACCGGGACCGCGGAGGGGCCGCCTTTGAACTGAACCGCTTCCGCCAGGCCAAAGATGATCTGCAGCAGGCACTAGCCTATAAGATAAAGGATGATTACGATGGTTTCATCATACTTCGCCTCGGTGTCATAGAATTCCAGTACGGTAATTTTCAAAAGGCGATTACATTATTTGAAGAGAGTTCAACCTATCCGGCAATAATCATCCCCTCTTCTAATACCGGTTCCAGCCCCATCAGGGCTTACCTGCAACTGGTCAATCTCTATGCCACGACCGGCGATCTGGAGGCCGCTAAAAGGGCCAGGCAGAGTGCTGTTGCTTACATAAACCAATTAAATAGAAACCAAATAGGGGCGGAAGGAAGATTCTTTCATGAGATGATGATGCACACGATGGATGCCTTTATTCTGGCGGCACAGGGAAGTTACACGGAAGCTGATTCAGAATACCGGCAGATCAAGAGCCTCGGATTGGGGCCGGGACGGGTACTCCTGGAGAAATATCCGACATCTTTGATCTTCGGGGGTATGCACCAGGCGCGGAATTTGTTGAGGCAGCAGCGCCTGATGGAGGCGGAGGTTGAGGCCAGAAACGCCCTGACGGCCTCCCTAGCCCATGCCGGCAAGGACTCGGCGCTCACGGGCCAGACGCTTATATTACTTACCCGCATATTGCTGGTCCAAGGTCGCCAGGAAGAAGCGGAACGGCTATCCGATGCCGCAATTCGTACTCTCGATGCTGCGGGCACCCCTGCTGATTCCTGGGTCATGGGCATTGCCCAGGTTACAAAGGGAGATGTCCTGGCGTCAATGGGGAATTACGTCGGCGCCGTGTCCCAATACGATCTGGCCAAAGTCGGCATGAAAGAAAATCAGTTTTTATATGAAAGATCATTTACGCAGGATCCCATGATGGTTTTATCCATGCTCATGACCGGCCGCCATGACGAGGCGAAGAAACTCGCGTCCCAAAACTACGCTAAATTCGGGTTACGCTTTGGTGAAAGGAACGGATATACGGCGGAGATGCTGGCGCTCAGGGGCATGGCTGAGGGACGGTTGAATAATTTACGCGCAGCCGTTAAGGACCTTTCCACGGCAACAGCAATAATAATGGAACACCGAACGGAAGATGGAGAATTTGCCGGCCACCGGAAACTGCGAAGAATAATCATCGATGACTATATATCTCTGCTGGCGAAAATTCAGGGCACACCCCTCGCAAAGGAACTGGGGATCGATGCGGTGGCCACATCCTTTAATCTGGCCGAAGCAAATAGAGGCCGGAGCGTCCAGGGAGCCCTCGTAGCGAGCAGCGCCCGTGCCGCCGTGACAGATCCGGAACTGGCTGACCTGGTCCGTAAGGAACAGGATGCGGACGGACAGATCCTCACCTTGGAAAGCACGATTCTGAATCTTCTGGCGGCCCCGGCCGGTCAGCAGGCCCCAAATACCATTCGAAATCTCCAAATCAGCATCGATAATTTGCGCCGCGCCCGGAATACCATTCAGGATGAGACCAAACGCCGCTTCCCCAGATATGCCGATTTTGTAAATCCATCACCACGGTCCATTTCTTCTATCCGGGCGATCCTGCGCCCCGGGGAAGCGCTGCTCTCCTTTTACACAACAAAAGATCAGACCTTTATCTGGGCCATTCCCCAGGGAGGAATCGCTAAATTTGCTGCCGTCGGCACCGGCAGAAAAGATCTCATTCCTGTCGTAGCTAAGCTGAGAAGCTCCCTTGACCCGAAACCGGGAACCCTGGGAGATATCCCTGATTTTGATGTCTCTCTGGCATATGATCTGTACTTAAAATTATTTTCTCCTGTTGAATCGGCATTAAAGGATGCCGCCGACCTGTTCATTGTCACAAATAATCCCCTGGATCAGGTTCCCCTTGCTATTCTTCCGACGGCGCCCTTTAACCTTGATCGTGAACGGGGAGAGCTTTTTTCCCGTTATCGGCAGGCGCCCTGGTTGATACGCAAGTTTTCCATTACAATGGAGCCTTCCGTATCGGCCCTTTTCAATCTGCGGACAATGCCCACTGCTGATCCCGGTCGTAAGGCCTTTTTAGGGTTCGGCGATCCCCTCTTCAACCGGGAACAACTGGCGCTGGTTAAAGCAGAGCAACACCTCGATAAACAACATAAGATTCAAGAAAATGGTTCCCTTAACGACTCAACGACAGATCATGTTCGGGTCAGGGGTATCCGTGTCACGGCGAAGGGGTCCCTTGATAATCAGAAGATCGCCTCTATTCAAAGCGAAAGCCTGAACCGCCTCCCTGACACAGCGGAAGAAATCAATACTATCGCCCACGTATTGAATGCCGACCTGGCAAAAGATGTCTTTTTGCGGGAACAGGCTTCCAAGCACCGGGTCAAAACGATGACCCTGTCGGACCGGAAGATCATTGCCTTCGCTACCCATGCCTTGGTTCCCGGAGATCTGGACGGATTGGATCAACCTGCCCTGGCCCTGTCCTCGCCCACTGTTACGGGAGACCAGGAGGATGGGTTGCTGACGATGAGAGATATCATGAAGTTGAAGCTGAACGCCGACTGGATTGTCCTTTCGGCATGTAATACGGGAGCCGCAAGCGGCACCGGGGCGGAGGCCCTTTCGGGACTTGGTCAGGCCTTTTTCTATGCGGGAAGCCGGGCGATCCTGGCCAGTATGTATCCCGTCGAAACGACATCGGCCCGTAAACTGGTCACCGGTCTTTTCAGGCTCCAGGGCGGTGACAGTACTCTGACCAGGTCACAGGCATTGAGGAAATCCATGCTGGACCTGATCGACAATGAGACACTGAAGGATCAAACCACGGGTAAGATCATCGCCAGTTACGCCCATCCCCTTTTCTGGGCGCCTTTTATACTGATGGGCGATCCCGGCCCCTGAATACTTTCCAATAACCTTCGTACTACGCATAACTAATAAATTACCAATGTGAGGAAGGAGTGTCCGGTGGATTTTGTTTTGGTTCATCCGGTTCTTGAGTTGATAATCTTCTGAAATGGGCCTTGACTGAGTTCATCTACAAGTTCTCATGGATGGCAATGAAAATATTTTGAAGATTTGCGTTTGAAATGATTTATCTACAACTATAGGATCAGCCAGAACTGGATTTATCAACGACTGGCTGCATCCACTCTTTAGCCTTGTATTTTTTGGTGAATCTTCAATATTTCACTTAGAAGGGCAGATTAAAACCTCGTTTAATATGTTTGAGAACTTCTTCTATTATGAGAACTGGCTTTTCTAAATCTGAAATATAACAATCATAAAGAGGAATTTTCAAATCTTCATTTCTACAGCCTAGATCCTCAGTGAATCTGTAATGACGCTCATTGTCATAATATAGAACCTTACTTCTCACATTTCTCAGGCTTATTTCAATTCTTATTTTTCCAAAATGATCGAACCCCTTTTGACTACACATTTGATATATTATTTGCAGCCTTAATGCCTTCTCGTAAATAGCTTGTAATATTTACAGGCAATATAATCCATTTTTCAAAACAACTTACAGGTGACTGTGGACACGTATCTTTACCGAGAGATGCATTTTCTCCATAGTGTAAGCTAAGGCATCCATTAACATCTAATTCTTCATAAATGAAGCCATTTTGGTGATAAATACAATCTATATCAACACTTGCACCTTTAGCACGATTAAGTAGTCCGTCCTGAAAAATAGTTTTTTTAAAAGTATTAGCTGTTTTGCTCTTTGACAACTGAATATAATTGTGGATGAGGAGAGATTTCCGGGGTGATTTTCCCTATGCCGCCCGTTTCATCTCCCTTAATGCCCCCTTTTCTTCCTTTTGCATGTGGAGACGGACGATCTTTTTCGTGTTCCAGGCCAAGGTGGCCCATACAACATTCACGGTATCACCAGCAGCACCCTTATACCGGCAGCGATTCATCCGATGATCACACTTGAGGTGACCGATGATCGGTTCGATTTTGACCCGTTGCTTCACGGCTCTTTTGAACCATGCTTCCCGGCTGTTCGGGTGAGGTGTCTTTCCCTTCTTTGGGATGGCGATTCGCTCAACTCCCCATCGTCTGCGGCAGTTTTCCTGCTTTCTGAGGGCCTGATCGAACCCCCGATCTCCGGTGAGTTCCTGAGGAGGTTGCCCCGTGTTCGCTTTGATTCCGGTGATCAGCTTTCCTATGGTCTTCACATCAGCGACGTTGTGTTGATACTCAGCATGGGAAAGGATCAAGCCGTCGTCATTCTTTGTGAGGGCTACGATGGCACCGAACTCACAATCAGGATGGCTCTTCCCTTTCTTGATTACGGCCACGTCTGGTTCATGCAGAGAGTAGATCCTATTCTTGGGAGTTTCGCCGGAGAGCACCTGTCTCGTTTGTTCGACTATTCTCTTTCCAATAGAGACCAGACGATTGAGTTTCCGCCCATACCCCTGGAAGCCGCGACTGTAAAGACTATTTGCCACCCTGGCCGCTTGCTCGACCACATGGCGGGTCATCTCTTTGAGTTCTTTGATAGCCTCTTTCCTGCCTTCCGGGTTTTTCCGGTGGAACTTCTTGATCCCGAGGAGGAGTTTCTTTCCGGTTCTGACATAGGTGCGAAAGGGTTTGCGAAGGGTTACCTCCTCACGAACCCTCTTGACCTGCTTGACGATCTTCTCACGAATCCGGTACAGCAGATCGGCGTCGGTTGGATATGCAATGTTCTTCGGCTGCGCGGTGGTATCTACTGCCACCCGTCTGGTCTTCACCAGCCCCATGCCTGACCAGGCTTCGAACAACACGGCCGCTATCTGTTTCATCCCCTCCGTGCCGATACGATTCCGAAACTTCACCAGGGATGAGGCTTCCAGAATCTGGCCACTTTGAAAGGAATTGAATCCACAGAAGCACTGCCAATATGCATTCTCATGAAGCATCTCGACAGCCCGTTCATCTGAACAATCATACCGGTGTTTCAGAATATGGATGCCCACCATCAAGCGGATCGATTTCCCTTGGCGACCTAAAGGACTATAGTAGGCGCCAAGCACATCGTGGAGACCATCCCAATCGATCAGTCTGGCAGCACGGAGCAGTTCATGCTCCAAATTGAGAACATCCGAAAAAAGAGTCTCGAACATAAGAAGTTGCCTTTCTGGAATTTGTACTTTCATATTAGAGACTTATAGCACATTTTCCAGACAAAAACAACCATAAATCCACAAATATCTTCAGTTTTCAAAGAGCACTATCAATATTCATGCGGGTTTCAACCCGCATTTTTCAGAACGGACTA
>JANXZC010000177.1 GCA_025355725.1 Syntrophus sp. (in: bacteria) | reverse complement strand
GCATTTACATCGGCAACAACCAGTTTGTTCATGCCTCCTCAGGAAAGCGCGACCGCCACGTCCGTATCGACAGCCTCGACAAACCCTATTACAATCAGCGATTTATCAAAGCGGTACGCTTAAAGGCTCTCGAAGCGGATAACGATATTTAATTAAACAAAAGGGAAATAAAAGATTGCGGGCACGGCCTCCATCGCCGTGCCCTTTTCATTAATAAGGACGGCAGCAAAGAGAATCGGCTATCATTATGGGAAAGACCATTACCGAGAAGATTATCAACGCCCATCTGGAATCAGGTAAATACCTGCCAGGCGAGGAGATCGGTATCCGTATCGATCAGACGCTGACTCAGGATGCAACGGGCACCATGGCCTATTTGCAGTTTGAATCGATGAACCTGCCGGAAATCAGGACCAACTTGTCCGTAAGTTACGTTGATCACAATACAATTCAGATCGGTTTTGAGAACGCCGACGACCACCGTTACCTCCAAAGCGTCGCCAGGCGCTTCGGGATCCATCTTTCCCGGGCGGGAAACGGTATCTGTCATCAGGTTCATCTCGAACGTTTCGGAAAGCCGGGGGAAACCCTTATCGGTTCCGACAGCCATACCCCCACGGCAGGGGCCCTCGGCATGCTTGCGATCGGCGCCGGCGGCCTCGATGTGGCCTTGGCCATGGCCGGAAAACCCTTCTATCTCCAGAGTCCAAAAATATTTCGCATCAATCTCACTGGAAAACTATCTCCCTGGGTATCAGCCAAAGACATCATCCTGAAGATCCTCAGTATCTTCACAACCAGAGGCAACGTCGGGAGGATCTTCGAATACAGCGGCGATGGTCTTTTGTCTTTGAGCGTTCCGGAACGGGCCACGATTGCCAATATGGGGGCGGAGTGCGGTGTGACCACCTCGGTATTCCCCAGTGATGACATGACCAGAAGTTTTCTGAAAGCCCAGGGCCGGGGCAGTGATTGGTCCCCCCTGCAGGCAGATCGTGACGCTGTTTATGACGGTGAGACGACCATCGAGCTTTCTCACCTCGAACCTCTTGCGGCCAGACCCCACAGCCCCGATAATATCAGCACCGTCAGAGAAATCGGCCCCATAGCGGTCCAGCAGATATGTATCGGCAGTTGCACTAATTCTTCCTACAAAGACTTGGCCACCATCGCCGAAATCCTTTGCGGTAAAACCATTCATTCCGACGTAAGCCTGATTATCGCCCCGGGGTCACGCCAGGTTCTGGAAAACATCGCCCGGGACGGTTACCTCACCCACATCATTGCCTCCGGCGCCAGGATCATGGAAAATGCCTGTGGCTTCTGTATCGGCAACAGCCAGAGCCCCCCTTCCAAATCCGTCTCCCTGCGCACGTCAAACCGCAATTTCTTTGGACGTTCCGGGACCAGGGACGCTGATATCTACCTGGTAAGTCCGGAGACAGCGGCAGCATCAGCCCTTACGGGCCGACTGACCGACCCCCGTGATCTCGACGCCGCCTTGCCATTTATCACCTTGCCCATGGAATATCATGTCGATGACGGAATGATTCTGCGACCTCTCGCAAGGTCGGAGCGGGGGAAGGTGGAAATTGTCAGAGGTCCCAACATTGGCGACCCTCCCAGGAACAATCCCCTGCCCGATGATATTAACGGCGAGGTAACGATCAAAGTCGGAGACAAGATCACCACCGATCACATCATCCCCGCCGGGGCCAGGATGAAGTATCGATCCAATATTTCCAAATACTCCCAATATGTCTTTGAGATCCTGGACCGTCATTTCTACAAGCGGGCCCTCCAGATTCGCGACAGCGGCCGTCAGAACATCATCATTGCCGGTCAGTCTTACGGTCAGGGATCGTCAAGAGAGCATGCCGCCATCTGTCCCATGTTTCTCGGAGTGAAGGTGGTCATCGCCAAGTCATTTGAACGCATTCATGCCGCAAATCTCATTAACTTCGGCATTCTGCCCCTTGTCTTTCAAAACGAGGAAGATTACGAAAGGATCAACTCCGGAGATCTCCTCCAGATTCCGGGCATAAGGGATGCCCTGAAAAGGTGCGCCCCGCTGCAGGTTAGCAACATCACCAGCGGCGGCGTCTTTCCCGTGGTTTACGAACTGACGGACCGGCAGCAGAAGCTGATCCTTGCCGGCGGCGCGTTGAATGCCCAATAACGGTGTCACAATTAACACCAGGGCGCCGGGAAAACGGTCATTAACATAGCATATCCCTGCAAAAACAAGCATTACCGAGACAGAAACAAAAAATGGAGCCCGTATGTATGAATATGAAAAAAAAGATTATTGTTAAAACTCCCCTCGTGGAATTGGACGGCGATGAAATGACCCGGATCATGTGGCAACTCGTCAGAGACCGGCTGATTTTACCATATCTTGATATTACCCTTGAGTATTACGACCTCCATGTAAAGCATCGCGATGCAACGAACGATCAGGTAACGATTGACGCGGCAAAGGCCATCATGAAACATGGCGTGGGGGTCAAGTGCGCCACCATCACCCCCACGGAAGACCGTGTCCGGGAATACGATCTGCGGGAGCAGTGGAAGAGTCCCAATGCGACAATCCGCGCCATGCTGGACGGAACAGTTTTTCGGACCCCCATTTTTGCCAGTAATATCAAACCCTTTATTTCCACCTGGAAGCGGCCGATCATCATCGGCAGACACGCTTACGGAGATGTATACAGCAATGCGGAGTTGAGAATTCCCGGGGCCGGCAAAACGGAAATCGTCTTTACCCCGGACGGTGGGGGAGAGATCCTCAGGAACACCATTCATGTTTTCTCCGGACCGGGGATCATTCAGGGTATTCACAACACCGACGCCTCCATCGCCAGTTTTGCCAAGGCCTGTTTCGCCTATGCTCTCGACCAGAAGGTAGATCTCTGGTTCTCTACCAAGGATACCATCTCCAAGACCTACGACGCCCATTTCCGGGCTATTTTCGACCGGGAATATGAGGCAAACTGGAAAAAGACATTTGCAGACGCCGGAATCGAATATTTCTTTACCCTGATCGATGACGCCGTCGCCCGCATCGTCCGCTCGGAGGGCGGCCTTTTGTGGGCCCTGAAGAATTACGACGGTGATGTCATGTCGGATATGATCGCCTCCGCCAATGGCTCGCTGGCGATGATGACCTCCGTTCTCGTCTCCCCCGACGGCTACTTCGAATACGAGGCTGCCCACGGCACGGTCCAGAAACACTACTACAAACATCTTCAGGGAGAGGAAACCTCGACAAATTCCATGGCCCTCATCTTTGCCTGGACGGGCGGGCTGCGCAAAAGGGGGGAACTCGACCATTCTCCCGAGGTCATGACCTTCGCCGACGCTATCGAGGAGGCGGCCATCGAAACGGTGGAAGCGGGCATTATGACGGGGGATCTGCTGGCCGTAGCGGAGCAGGCTCCGACGAACAGAAAAGTCAGCACCAAGGCCTTTATCGACGCTATCGGGGAAAGACTGCAGAAGAAAATGGCGTGAAAAAGCAAGTCAACATCAGAGACCTGACCTTTGAGGAGATCGAGACCTTCATCGCCCATTTAGGGAAGGAAAAGTATCGGGCCCGCCAGATCATGAAGTGGGTCTATCAGTTTGATGTCAAATCCTTTGCGGAGATGACCACCCTGTCCGGGGATTTACGGCTTCACCTTTCAGAAGTGGCCTGCCTGACCAGCCCGGAGATCGTCAAGATCGAGGCCTCGGAAGACGGCACAAAAAAGGTCCTCCTCCGGCTCCATGATGGGCTTCATATCGAAAGCGTACTGATCCCAGGGAAGAATCACTGGACCGCCTGCCTGTCCACCCAAGCGGGTTGCGCCATGGGATGCCGTTTCTGTTTTACCGGCTCCTTGGGGCTGAAGCGGAACCTCCTGCCTTCGGAGATCGCCGGTCAGTTGACGACTCTCAAGTACCAGACTCCGGAAGGTCACAACGTTAAAAATATTGTCCTCATGGGAATGGGCGAACCCCTGGCAAACTACGACAATACCCTGAAGGCCGTCCGCATCATGACTTCCGATGCCGGTTTGGGATTATCCCATCGGAAGGTTACAATCTCCACCTGCGGTCTGGCGCCAAAGATCGTCCAACTTGGCAAAGACATCTGCGTCAACCTGGCTATTTCCCTAAATGCCCCGGATAATAAGCGGAGAAACGATCTGATGCCCGTTAATAAGCGCTACCCCCTGGAAGACCTGATGAAGGCCTGCCGGGACTATCCCATGCCGGGCCGCCGGAGGCTGACCTTTGAGTACATCCTTATGGCTGGCGTCAACGACAGTCCTCAAGATGCGGAAAAGGTCGCCCTCCTCCTGAAAAACCTCCATTGCAAGCTGAATCTGATCCTTTTTAATGAATTCCCGGGCTCCGAATTCAAGACTCCTACCCCGGAGGCGGTGGCATCCTTCCAGCAGGTGCTCCTGAACCACAACTACACGACCATCATCCGGGCCAGCCGCGGCAGCGATATCCTCGCCGCCTGCGGCCAGTTGTCCGGACAATCCTGCTGATTGTCGTCATATCCTCCCACCGTGAAAAAGCAATGTCTTATCAATCAATAGGCGACCTTCCGGGAAAGTCAGGATGGCGTTTTTGGTGTCCATTTTCAGATCAGAAACGGCTACTGTCGTCCGTTCAATAGTGGTATCTTGCCTGAAGAAAGTCGATCCGGTCATCGGAGACCAGGTAAACGATGCGGTGCTCTTGGGTCAAACGGCGGGACCATACATTGGGGGCAAAGTATTTCAGCGGTTCCGGTTTGCCGATGCCGGTAAAGGGTTCGCTCAGAACAGCCTCTACGATGCTCAATGCCCGCAGGGCAACTTTGCGGTCCGTTTCCACCCAGTAGCGCAGGTCCTCCCGGAACTCCGGCTGGAAAACGGCTGCCCGCCTGGAAGTTTGTACGATTCCCGTTTTACGCCTTCTCTCCAAGGCCCATGTCCTCTTTCAGGAATTCGATATGCTGCGGTTTTTCCGTCCGCGCCTGGGCGCGGGTCAGTGCCTGAAGCAGGCGCTGGGCATTCTTCGGCGACCGGAGCAGATGGGCCGTCTCCGTCAGACTGGCCAGTTCATCCGCCGCCACTAAGGCAATATCCTCGCCCCGGCGACGCCGGACAATGACAATCTCGCGATTGTCTGTCACTTCATCGAATAATTTTGAAAGGTTGGCCCGGGCCTGGGTGTAGGTTGTCTGAATGGGCATCACCGTTTCCTCCTTGATTTATGTACCGGCATACAGTACAGGTTTTGCTTCCCTCCGTCAAGTCCTTTGAGGAGTCTTCAGAAAAGGGGACAGATTTATTTTTTAGTATCCCTATTCCAGACTCCTGCCCCGGAGGCGATGGCCACCTTTCAGCAGGTGCTATTGAAAAACCATTATACAACTATATGTGTTTTTTAGCCTTTCGATAGGCCATCTTTTTATCTCTTTTCCCCACAGCATAGACAATCAGAGTCGCCGTTTCATCATCGACAACGTAAACCAGGCGCAGGCCGAGGGCGCGAAGCTTTATTTTGAAAGTATTGGCCATTCCGCTGACCTTGTCCGCCTCGACCTTCGGCGTCTCAAGCCTTTTGAACAGCTTCTTCTTGAATTGCTCACGTACCGGACGGTCCAGCTTGTGCCATTCTTTGAGGGCCGACTTTTTGAATTCAAGGTTATAGCTCATTAAGAGATATCTTGATGGTCTTTTCTGATTTTCGTTCTTTGACAATCTTGGCGATTTCCAGATCGTCTATCTTTTCAAGCATCGCCTCAAAGGTGTCGGCCGGAACCAGATATGCGGATGGCCGGTTGTGGTTCAATACAGCGACCGGGGCACCCTCGGCCTCCGCAATGATTGCCGAAGGATTTTTCTTTAGATCTGTGATACTTACAGACGATTTTGCCAACAGGTAATCCATATATCATCTCCCGAACAAACCTTTATTTAATACTTAATATCGGTTATATTAGGCATTTTGTCAAGAAAAAACAGCTCTGTTCCTTTTTCATTTTTCACTATGCTATGCAGATTGTCAATTGCTTTTACAGGATGCATTGAACGTTCACGGCACGGTCCGATATCCATGACCGAAAGTGGGGACAACCAGATACAAAAAATCCCCCATCCACCCTTTGTCAAAGGGTGGATGGGGGATTCATTTCAAAACTTACGGAAGAGAGCTGAGTTAAACTCTAAAATCTCCTTCTACCACCGCCGCCGCCAGCACCGCCGCCACCGCCGGGTCCGCGCTTCTTAAAACCGCCGCCACCGCCACGCCCGCCTTCTTCCCGGGGACGCGCTTCGTTGACATTCAGGGCCCGACCGTTTATTTCCTTGCCATTAAGCCCGCTGATGGCTGCCAGACCCTCAGCCTGTTCAGGCATTTCAACAAACCCGAATCCCTTGGACTGATTGCTGAACTGATCCCGGATAATATTAACCGATGCGACTTTTCCGAACCCCTCAAAAGCCTTCTGCAAATCTTCCTCGCTGATGGTGTAAGCCAAATTCCCTACGTAAATATTCATTTCATCCTCCTTTTATAAGGTAAAAATTGTTGCCCTTTATAATGATAACTCCCTCTGCAACGACCTATAGATGGTAAATTGGCGCTACGAATCTCATCATCATTGACTATTCCGTCGGCCCCGCCGGTTCCGCCGTCGGTCCCACCGGTTCCGCATCCCCATCCGCAGGCGCCACAAGCTGAATCTCTTCCCCCTCCTGCTCATCCTGCTTCTTCTTGCCCTGCCGACGCGCCATTTTTTCCTGGGCGTCCTGCCGGCGTTTTATCTCCTTTTGCCGCTTGAAAAATGTGTTCTGATTTCGTTTCGCCATAGTCCTCCTTATCCGATCTTTTTCAAAGCCGCTTCCTGAGCTTCATCAAGATCTGAGGTCCAAATAAAAAACCCCAGACGCCTTTCCTCTGGCTCTGGGATGACAATATTAAACCAAAACCGACTCAGAAGTGTGGTCAATATCTCTTTATTGATGGTCTTTGTCAAGATATTTTTCCTCAATTACATCGGCCATTCCATCGTGTCAACAGATCACCTTTATTGCCCTTTGAAGCTGGGAGCACGTTTCTCTAAAAAGGCGTTTACCCCCTCCCGATGATCTTCCGTTCCCATACAGAACAACTGGATCCCCGTTTCCAACTCAATGCCCGCCTGGAGATCAAGTTTATCGCTTTGGTTGAGGACCTTCTTCATGAGACCGATGGCAAGGGGAGCATAGCAAGCCAATTGTTCAGCGAAGCGCCGGGTCTCTTCCCAGAGCTTATCGTCTTCGAGAACCCGGTTGACGAGACCGATTTGAAATGCCTTGTCGGCGTTGATGATATCACCGGTAAACATGAGCTCCTTGGCCCGGTGCAGACCGATGGTCCGCGGCAGGAAATAGGTGGCGCTGCCGTCGGGAATCAGGCCGATCCGGACAAAGCTCTGGGAAAAACGGGCGGCGGCGCCGCAAAAGATGAGATCACAGGACAAGGCCAGACTGAAGCCGGCGCCGGCGGCGACGCCGTTCACCATGGCAATGACGGGTTTGGACATTTGGACAATGGTATTGACGATGCGGGCAATCTCCTGAATATACTTCCTCGACTTGGATATGTTGTCGAAGGTCAGGATATAGGGGAGGTCCCCGCCGGCGCAAAAGGCCCGCCCCGCTCCGGTAACAATAACAGCCCGGATTTCGGGGTCTTCATCCACCTCCCGCAGGGCCGCATGGGTATCGTCGAGGAGCGCCTGGGTCATGGAATTCAGGGATGCCGGATTGTTCATCGTAATTTTGGCAATATTGCCGATCCTCTCCAGTAAAGCCGCCTTTTCAGCCATCATCTCACCTCCATTTTTTTGTTTTCCCCCTGCGGGCCCATTTCTGATCCTGTCCCGTAGCCACTATAACTATTTTTTGCCAAGAATTCAAAGGGCAAAGCAGCTTCCTCTTGACAAAGAGCTTCATTTAAATCATTTAGAGGCGGCAAGGAGGGGACGTGAAAACAAACAACCAAAGATCTTATCCTGTTTTTGTTCATGACCGGCTCCAGGTGCTCGGTCACCCTTTTTTTCATGTGTACCTGATCCGGGGCAAGAATGCTTCCGCCCTCATCGAAATGGGGGTCTCCGCCACGGCAGACACAGTCGTCGGACAGTTGGCGGCACTGAATGTGCGACCTGATTATCTCATCATCAGCCACCCCCACGGGGATCACATCAACGGGCTGCCGGCCTTGAGGCAGGCCTTCCCGGCGGCACGCGTCGTTGCCGGCGCCGGGGCAACCGAGTTTCTCAGTCATCCCCGCACCGGGCCATCCCTGGTTCACGATGATCGCTATATGACCGCATTCCTTAAGGATCAGGGCATCGCCAACAGCCGCCCCCCCCTCACCACCGGGCCTCTGCTTGGTGACGACACGCTCATTGAAAAGGATGGGGACATAATCGATCTCGGCGGCCTGACCCTGGAATTTATTGTCGCCAAAGGCCATGCCCCGGGAAATCTTGCCGTCCATATTCCGCAACTCCGCACCCTGATGGTCTCCGACAGCCTGGGCTTCTACTTCATGCGTCACCGGTTTTTCCCCATCTATTTCACCGGTTATGCTAACTACTTGGAGACCATTGATCATCTGGAATCCTTGCGGCCCCATATCGTCGCCCCGGCCCATCAGACGATCTTTCAGGGCAGCGACGCGGGCAGGGCCTTTGATCTGGCCCGGTGGGAAGCGGAATCCATGAAGAAAAGAATCCTGAAGCATACCGGAGATGATGACAGCATCATTCAGGAGATTTATGAGGATTTTTACGGCGACGAACTGCTTCTGTATCCCAGGGAAAACATTATCGGCTGCTGCCGATTACTCCTGCGCAGAAGCCGGGAAGCTTAAAATAACATAATAATGACGGAGGAAAGAAAAATCATGAAGGTTATCGCCCTTAACAGCAGCGCCAGAAAAAACGGCAACACCGCCATTCTCCTCAATGTCGTCCTCGACGAATTGAAGACGGAAGGAATAGAAACGGAACTTATCCAGATGGCAGGAACCTCCCTGCCCGGCTGTATTGCCTGCTACAAATGCTTCAAGAACAAGAACAAACACTGTTCCGTCGAGACAGACATGCTCAATGAAATTGTTGATAAAATGCTCGCGGCTGAGGGTATCCTCCTGGGTTCCCCAACCTATTTTTCCGACGCCACCGCCAACATGCGGGCCTTCATCGAGCGGTGCGGATTCGTTGCCCGGGCCAATGACTACATGTTCAAGGGTAAAGTAGGGGCCGCGGTGGTGGCCGTCCGTCGGGCCGGGGCCATTCAGGCCTTCAGCGGCATGAATCTATTTCTCCATTACATGCAGATGATGATGCCCGGGACGAGTTACTGGAGCATCGGCGTCGGTCGCGATATCGGCGACGTCCTCAAAGACGACGAGGGCATCCAGACAATGAAGGACCTCGGAAAGAACATGGCCTGGCTCATGAAAAAGGTATACGCATAAGGATGATGTGGCGCGGCCATCAAGATCAAAG
>JANXZC010000176.1 GCA_025355725.1 Syntrophus sp. (in: bacteria) | reverse complement strand
CGTTCAGATTTGAGAATGTCGGGCCCGAATTCAAACGTCTTGATCTCGTCAATTTTCCCGGGGAGTGATCCAAGAGTCTTTTTCAGGCCTTCAACTTGCGACGCATCAATGTCCTTTTTGAATTTCATGAAGACTATGTGTTTCAGCATGGGACCTCCTCGTCATTTTGTTACGAATAAATCATGACGATATCCATATGCTAATTTCTGATAGAATTCAATCGAAATTACTGTCTGAACGGTTTCCATTGGGGACAGATCTCCGAGGATGAGGGCACAAAATTCCTGCAGACAGCGGGACGTGTTTCATAGATGGAGCAGGTCGAATGGTCTTCCTCCCATAACAGAAAAGGACAGCCATGAAGATAACGTCCGCTATCGGCAGAAATAAGATGGTCTCCCATCCACATGGCATGTTCGTTTTCGATTACAGACATAATATCCGTCCGTCCCTCCCTCTTCCATCGCAGAATGTCTTCATCCCTGACATAGGCGATAAAGTCGGCGAGACAGCATTTTCCGCAGCGGCGGCAATGCTCTTCGGAGTGATAATTATTGAGGTTCATGTTTTTCTTTGCTGAGCAGGAGATATTCATACTTGTAAAGATCTTCGATGAAATAACGGATGATTTCATCTTCGTCCCGCCAGGGGGAAGGGGCCTTCATGATTGCTCGCAGCCGGGCCGTCATCTCGAAGGTAATAAAATCAGCCACAGGCCCCCGGATGATCTTATAGTCATGGTAATGCCCGATCTTTTCAAGATGGGAAAACTGGATGGTAAATTCATCGTGGCCCTTGAGCATAATGCATTCAGGATTGTCCGATGCGGAAACGCTGATAAGGTCTCTATACGGACCGGTTACCACAGCTTCACAACTGTGCTCACTTAGGAAGATGAAGGGAACTTGGGCACAGCAAAGCTTTTCCAGGGCCATGAGCGCCCCGATATTAATGTGAAATGCAGGAAGTTGAGGTTCCGTGAGACCATATCTGGCAAAGAACTCCCATACCAGTTTCAGATCGGGTGATAAAGTTGCCGGGGAGCTCACAAGAAAATCTCTTGTCAGATCCGTGATGGTGGGATAGTCGCCGATATTTTCATTCAAGACAGCGAGGTCCACGTCTTCAAGAACCATCGGAGGGGTTTCCAGAAAGTCTTCTTCACGGAAGGAAATGGCGCCCGGGAAGCCACTCAACGTAGACTTCTGCTGATCGAGAAGATGCGGGGAAATATCGATCATGGTCACCTTATGAAACGGTTTCCTGCGCAAAAAATCTCCCATGAGCCACCCATAACCTCCACCTACCTCGAGGAGATGGGTAATTTGGCTAAATGGAAAAAGACCATTCAGGTAATCGAAGAGAAGATTACCATATGAGTCATTAATGTTAAGCGTCATACGGCAGGGACTGCGGCGATCAGCCAAGGTATTGCATAGAGTCGTTTCCCAACCGAGAGTGCGGAGGTCCTGGCGATGATAATCTGCAGATGAATGAACCGTGAAGTCCATATTGACCCTTACTATATCCGTAATAATAGCTATTTAAACGAGCTATTTAAATATTGATTATTGTGCTTGTATGAAACGATCTTTTTTGACTGGTGTCAAGCACTTCGTGCATACATAAAAATACTTATTGACAAATATTTCCAAATTCTATATTATTTTCGGCTTACATATATAAATAACTGCGAGAAAATACCATTATGAAGAGAGATTTGACAAGGATCAGGAATATCGGCATCAGCGCCCATATCGATTCGGGAAAGACGACCCTCACGGAGAGGATCCTTTTTTACACCAAGCGTATCCATGCCATCCATGAAGTAAAGGGAAAGGACGGCGTGGGGGCGACGATGGACTCCATGGAATTGGAAAAGGAAAGGGGCATTACGATTGCCTCCGCTGCGACCTATTGTGAATGGTCGGGACATGAGGTCAACATTATTGATACTCCCGGGCATGTCGATTTTACCATCGAAGTCGAAAGATCTCTCCGGGTGCTGGATGGAGCGGTTCTTGTACTTTGTTCGGTAGGGGGCGTGCAATCCCAGTCGATTACCGTAGATCAGCAGATGAAACGTTATCAGGTTCCCTGTATTGCTTTCATAAACAAATGTGATCGCAGCGGGGCTAATCCGAGTAGGGTGATAGAACAGCTCCGGACAAAACTTGGTCATCACGCCGTGGCGCTGCAAATGCCTATCGGTCTGGAATCAGATTTTCAGGGGATCGTCGATCTCGTTTCTATGCAGGCCCTCTATTTTGACGGGCCTCATGGCGAGGATATCCGGAGCGAAGACATTCCGGAACAACTGCTTGCGGAAGCGCGGCAAAAACGGGAGGAGCTGATTGACCAAGCCTCCGCATTTTCTGATGAACTCACCGATGCCATCCTGGAAGAAAAGGAAATCACGACGGAGATGATAATTGCCGCTCTTCGCAAGGGGACACTGGAGCGTCATATGACCCCGGTGATTATCGGCTCGGCATATAAGAATAAGGGTGTTCAGCTGCTCTTAAATGCGGTGGCTGAATTGCTGCCATCTCCGGAAGAGGTAAAAAATACCGCCTTGAATCTGGATGAAAATGAAGCGCCGGTGACGCTAAGCAGCAATCCCGAAGATCCCATCGTCGCGCTGGCCTTCAAGCTTGAGGACGGGGCTTATGGCCAGTTGACTTATATTCGTGTCTATCAGGGAACGATTGCCAAAGGAACGACGATTATCAATATTCGTTCCGGTAAGAAAATAAAAGTGGGACGTCTGGTGAGAATGCATGCCGACCAGATGGAAGATATCGAAATGATCCAGGCTGGTTACATCGGAGCTCTCTTTGGAATTGAATGCGCCTCCGGCGATACCTTCGTTTCTCCCGGCCTGAATTTGGCGATGACCTCCATGTATGTTCCCGATCCGGTCATCTCCCTCGCTATTGAGCCCAAGGACAATAAGGCTCAGATCAACATGTCGAAGGCCCTGCAACGTTTTACAAAGGAAGATCCCACATTCCGTTGTCATGTGGATGGGGAAACGAATGAAACGATCATTGAGGGAATGGGTGAACTGCATCTCGATGTATATGTGGAACGAATGAGGCGGGAATACGACGCCGAGGTGACGACGGGCAATCCGCGTGTCGCCTACCGGGAAACGATCACCCAGCGCGCCGATTTTAATTATATCCACAAAAAGCAGACCGGAGGCTCCGGACAATATGGCCGAATAGCGGGATACCTTGAGCCCACTGCGGAAGGCGATTTTATTTTCGACAACCAGATCACCGGGGGCGCAATTCCCACCCAGTATATTCCGGCCTGTGAGAAAGGATTCCGACAGTCCCTCGCGAAGGGTCCTAAACTCGAATTTCCCATTACCGGTGTCAAGGTCGCCATTAATGACGGGGCCTACCATGCCGTCGATTCGTCCGATATGGCATTCCAGGCTGCTGCCCGTGGGGCGTTCCGGGAAGCATACCTCCGTGCGAAGCCAGTTGTTCACGAACCGATCATGAAGGTGGTCATTGAGTCGCCGACGGAATTTCAGGGTGCCGTCATGGGGCTGTTGAATCAGCGTCGTGGCATGATTGTGGGAGCCCAGGATGAAGGACACATGTGTGTTGTCGAGGCGCAGGTTCCCCTTGGGGAGATGTTTGGTTTTTCTACGGTGCTGCGGTCGGCAACCCAGGGTAAGGCCCAGTTCACCATGGAATTTGCTCTCTATCGCCAGGTCCCTCAATCCATAGCGGAGAAAATTGCTGAGGACATGGCCGCGAAGAAGAAAAATGCGGCATAGGTTAGGCAAGACATGGCAAAAATACTTGATCTTAGAAACAGGAGCATCGCTATGCTGAAAAAGGATCTTATTTTAAGAAATCCCCTGCGGCAAATGGGCTACGAAAATGACGACATCCTCCCCGAAGGGGGCTTCGGTGCGGTTCTGGCCAGGGCCGGGGTAGGGAAGACAGCCCTTCTCGTGCAACTGGCTCTCAACACGATGTTACGAGGCAAAAAGGTCCTTCATGTAAGCCTCCTCGATCCGGTAAACAAGGTTGATCTCTGGTACCGAGAGCTTTTTCGGCGCCTTGCCGTTCAGTACCAGATAGGTCAAATCCGGACGCTCTGGGAGGATATGCTGCCCCTTAGATTCATCATGACTTTCAAAGTTGAAGGGTTCAGCGTGCCAAGACTCCAGGAGCGCCTGAGTGACATCATGGAGCAGGGCATTTTCAGCCCCGATATGATCATCATCGATGGACTGATATTTGATGATACATCCAAGCCGGTGCTTGATGCCTTGAAAGAAATGGTCGAAAAACAGGGGTTACGAGCCTGGTTTACCGTTAACATTCATCGGCAGGTGAAAGCGGATGCGGATGGGCTTCCCAAACCCCTCCTTCCGGCGGACGAACTATTCGATGTCGCCCTGCTGCTCGTAACAGAAGGAAACGAAATGCATATCCGGGATCTGAAAACCGGGGATATACCTTCGCCCCGTCCCGTTCTTATTCTCGATCCCGCCACCATGCTTATCAAGGAAAATGTTGCCGTGGCCTCGTAGGGTTTATCACTGAATAAGTGTGATAAACCCTCGGCCCCGGGCTTTATTTCGTGATTACAAAGCGCCTTTCAGGGCCGCCAGAAAACGACTGACATTCTCCGGTCTGGCCGTATGTCCCATTAAACCAATACGCCATATCTTCCCCGCAAGAGGTCCGAGACCACCGCCTATTTCAATCCTGTGTTCAGATCGCAGACAGCGCCGGACAGCCAGTTCGTCAATACCGACCGGACATTTCACCGTGTTGAGCATGGGCAGCCGGAAGGGCGCTTCCACCAGCATCTCCAAACCCATTTCCTGAAGTCCCGCAACAAGCTTTCTATGATTATATTCATGGCGCAGGATTACCTTGTCCAGCCCTTCTTCAACAACAAGCATCAATGCCTGATAGAGGGCATAGAGCATATTAACGGGGGCCGTATGATGATAGACTCGGTTCTTACCCCAGTAATTGGCAATCATGGAAAGGTCGAGATACCAGTTTGGCACTTTTCTCTGGCGCCGGTTGAGCTTGTCCACAGCCTTTTCCGAAAAGGAAAGGGGGGCAAGCCCGGGCGGGCAGGAAAGACATTTCTGGGTGCCGCTATACAGAGCGTCGACCTTCCAGTCATCCATGTTTACCTCGATACCACCCAGGCTGGTCACGGCGTCAACCAGATATAAACATTCGGATCCCTTTAACAGGGCGCCGATTTCCGCCACGGGGTTACGCACCCCTGTGGAAGTCTCCCCATGCACGACGGCGAGGATTTGATAGTCTGCCTGGTGAAGCTTCTTTTCCACTACTTCCGGTATGACCGGTGTTCCCCAGGGGAACTCGCTGACATCAACATGGGCGCCAAGCCGGGAGGCGACATCCTGCATTCTCATGCCGAATACTCCATTGATCAGGATGAGGACACGATCGCCCGGTTCCACCAGATTGACAAAACAGGCCTCCATCCCGGCCGATCCGGTCCCGGAGATGGGGATGGTCATATTGTTGCCGGTTTTCATCACCTGCTGCAAAAGTGATTTCAGATCATCCATGATCTTCAGAAAATATGGATCAAGATGTCCCAAAGTATGTTTGCTCAAGGCCGTATAAACCTCCGGCGGGACGCAGGAAGGGCCAGGTCCCATCAATAAGATATCTTCAATTTCATCCAAAAGATTAACCGTCATTTTATTGCCTCCTTTATCTGAATTTAAACCTGTGTTGGAATGGCGACTATATGCATAGCCGTTATTTATTAATAAAGCCTCGAAGTTCCCGGTACTGAACGATCCCCTGAAGGGTCAGGATGGTCAGTCCTGCAACGATAAGCATCATGCCCATGCCTTCAGTGAAAGTGGGTCTTTCACCCAATTGAATGGCGGCGGCAATCATGCCGATGATGGGCGTCGCCAGGGTTCCCATACTGGCCATGCCCGCTGACAGGGATTTCAGGATGAAAAACCACAGGATAAGGGCGAGGGCCTGACTTACAATGGAACTGAATGTAAGTCCGACAATAAAGTGGGAAGTCCATTGAACGGGGGGGCTGGGTACGATCATGGCGATAATGATCAAGGGAATACAGCCGAAGAGCATTTGCCAGGCCGTCAGGGAGATGAGATCGAAGGTGAACTTTTTCCACATGATTTTAGTCATAATTGCACTTCCCGCCCAGGCAATTCCCGACAAGACGGCGAGGGTGTTACCCAACATACTTGACTGAAGCTTCCAGGGTTCAAGAATGATCATCAGTCCTATAAAGGCAAGAATTACGGCGACCCATTGAACTCCGGCCAAGTATTCGGAAAGGAGCGGCCAGGCCAGAACAAGAACCCAGAAGGGCATGGTATAGACAAGGATAGCTGTTTTTCCGACGCCTCCATAAAACAACGCCAGCGTGACGAGACCAATACATCCTGTAGTCGAAAGCAGACCGAGGAGAATAGTCATAAATATTTCTTTTGGTATCAGCGATTTACGTTGCAGGAGGAGGATGGTGAAAAGACTGACGGCACCGATAAATGTTCTTAGGGCCGCAAAATCAAAGGGCGATGCGTATTGCAAGCACTCTTTCATGACCACCCAGTTGTAACCCCATATTCCTGAAAGGGTAATCATGGCAAAGATGGCAGGTTTAATAGAGTTTAGTGAACGAGTACCGCCTATGCCGTTCATTGTCTGGCTGGAGTCACGTTACATTTAGTTGGTCTCGTCAGGGTGGCAATCACCACGGAGACCCTGTCGCTCTTTTCGTATTCGATTCCAGCTACATAACTCGAAACGGACATCGCAGAACCCTCGTTCGATCCAGATATATCTTCTCTTTGGTCTCTTGTCAAGATAAGAGAGGACAAAAGGTACCCTGATAAGGCCTTGACAATTGCAAGCCAATCCATTAGCGTACACCGGAAAATCGTCCATAGAGGTTAATAGGTATATGATGATCGGAGTGCTGATTACAACCCACGGCGGGCTCGGACACGAATTGATAAAGGCGGCAGAACTTATTAAAGGACCCTTGAAGGGGGTTGTCCATATTTCTGTTGATCAAACAAAGGGTCTGGAAGATATAAAAAAGGAAATCAGTGCGGCAATTAAAAAGCTGGACCAGGGGAAGGGCGTGATAATTTTAACTGATCTCTTCGGGGGAACGCCCTCTAATATATCCCTCTCTTTCCTGAAAGAGGGCAAGGTAGAGGTGATTACGGGCGTGAATCTGCCCATGCTTCTCAAGCTGACTGATGTTCGGGAAAATATGGCGCTGCGTGAATATGCTATTTTCATTAAGGAATATGGTATCAAGAATATTTGCGTAGCCAGTGAAATACTCAACAAAAAGATCGGTGCGTGATCCTATGGATTGCGTCCTTATAAGGGTCGACAATCGTCTTGTCCATGGACAGATCATCGAAGCGTGGGTTCCTTTCCTAAAAGCAGCAAGAATCATAGTCGTTGATGATGAGGTCGCAAGCGACTTCTTCAGAGAAACGGTCATTAAAATGGCCGTTCCCAGCGATGTTGAAGTAATTATTCACAGTGTTGAAGATTTTGTGAAATACAACGCTTTGCAGGTGAATGACATCAATGATCGGGTGCGATCCATCGTCCTGTTCTCAAATGTGTGGGATGCCCTGCGCGCCTACGCCCTCGGATTTTTATTCGATAAATTAAATATCGGCAATATATACAATGACGAATGTCGGAAGAAATTGTCAGCCTGTGTTTTACTCAGCGATGAGGACATTGCCAGCATCCAGAGTCTTTTGCAACGAGGAGTCCGGATAGAGATGCGGCGAATTCCGAGAGAACGGCCCTTGAATATCGCCGAGGCATTAAAACCCATGCTGTAGGAGCAATTTGTCGACGCAATATTGTTGAACGATTTGCAGACAGTTACGAGGTCGTCGATGATATGTTTCTGAAAGTTGTCATGGTGTCTATCATCGGAGGTTTCCTCTGTCTTGATCGGACATGTCTGCAAGTCATGCTCTCACGACCTGTCGTGATCGCGCCAATAACTGGATTCTTATTGGGAGATGTACTTACCGGTCTGACTATCGGGGCCTTTCTGGAGTTGCTCTGGATAGACAAGCAGCAAATAGGAATCTCTGTACCCCCCAACGATTCACTGCTTGCAGTAATGATCGTATCCTCTTTGCTCCTGGCCAACGGTCAACATGAACAAACCAGTCATGAAGTGATGACCTTTGCCTTTTTAATATTTATACCTCTCGGTTATATCACTCAAAAAATGGATACAGCGCTTATTCAGTCCAATGAGGGCCTTTCAGAAAAAGCCCTCCAGGCGGCCAAAGCGGCCGACCCCGGAGGAATCACACGGCAACATATCAGTGCCATTGTTAAAACATTTGCCGTTTATTTTCTTTTTTTATTCGTTTCCATAATCGTCGGCATCATGATTATCGAAGCAGCTTTTCCGCTCCTCCCCGTTTTTGTAATGAAAGCAATGAGCTTGATGTACCTCGTCATTCCGGCGGTTCTTATTGCCGTATGCCTGAGCACGGTTAAGATTCGCAGAACCGTACCCATCTTCTGTGCCCTGTTTCTGGTGACAATGGTAATTATTGAACTAATCCATGCCTTCTAAGCTCCGTATCCGTCAGATGGAATCGAATGATATCCAGGCGATAAGGGATATCGAAGACAGGTCTTTTCCCTTGCCCTATAGCGCTGGTATCTGGGAAAGAGAAAAAGGGAACTCCCTTTCCCGGACCCTTGTCGTCGTAGATGACAGCGAGGAGGGAGCTCCGGAGTTGCGGGGCTATCTGAATTTCTGGCTCATACTAGATGAGGCGGAGATCCATCGGATTGCCGTAAAAGAGAAATACCGGCGTTCCGGCATTGCCGGCATGCTCCTTCATGAAATGCTCAATGCATTTAGGGATATGGGAATCGTATCCGTACATCTGGAAGTTCGTCAATCGAATCATGCCGCCATAAAACTGTACGAAAAATTCGGATTTATGATAAAAGGTCAACGGAAGGGGTACTATCAGGAAACGGGAGAAGATGCCCTCATTCTAGAGGCTGATGTGAAGCTTGGAAAATCCCCCTGAATAAGCCTTTTCCAAAGGGAGGACTTTTGAAAAAAAGACACCCTTAAGTCAATAACATTGAGAAAAAGACAATAAATCATGTGGACAGGAACCATCAACTTTAATAATCGGATCGGCCCGCAGCATCTGCATATGGCGGTTCGTCTTCCTACGGAATTTATGGACCCCGTACCCGGACAGTTTGTGATGATAAGGCCTGCCGGAGGCGGTGGAACGCTTCTGTCAAGACCCCTTAGTATTTACCAATTTGTGCGGAATCAGGATCATGTCATCCTGGAACTATTATACCGGGTCGTGGGCCATGGAACTGAGCTGCTCTCCCAGTTGACCAGGGCAGCGGAGGTGAACATTCTCGGCCCTTTGGGGCGTGGCTTCCGCATCGATAAAACACCGTCCCATCGAATCCTGCTGGCAGGAGGCATGGGTGTGGCGCCAATTACATTCCTTGCCGATTACCTGGAGGGCCGGCTTGCGGGAAAATATGAGCTGAAAATTTGTTTGGGTGCAAAAAGCTGTGCAGAAATCGTCGGCATGGAGCGGATAAAGGGCATGCAGGGATTGCTGAACATCGCCACGGATGATGGTAGTTTGGGCAGTTGCGGGCTTGTAACGGACTTGCTGCCCAACTTTACGCAGGGGTGTGATCCGGGCAAAACAATGATTTTTGCCTGTGGACCTATGGCCATGCTGAAAACCCTTGCCGAACAATTGGCCCCGACCGGCATCCCCTGCCAAGTATCAATTGAGGAGCGCATGGCTTGCGGCGTAGGCGCTTGCCTTGGTTGTGCTGTTACCGTTCATGATAGGCGCGGGAAAAGAGTTCAGAAATCCGTCTGTAAAGACGGCCCCGTTTTCAATATTGAGGATATCTGCTGGGATCAGATATGATGAACAAGAATGATTATAACAAACAAGGGAAACTCGCAGTCGAAATAGGGGCGCTGAAGCTGAAGAATCCTGTAATGACAGCCTCGGGAACGTTCGGTTATGGCGAGGAATATGCCCCATATGTGGACCTTAACCGTCTCGGAGCAATTATCGTCAAGGGGTTGTCATTGAAGCCGCGCCACGGTAATCCCTCACCGCGCATCATGGAAACCCCCGCCGGCATGCTAAACGCCATCGGTTTGCAGAATGTTGGCGTTAAAAGCTTCATCCGGGACAAGCTACCCTATCTTAGGCAGTTCGATACTGCCATTATTGCCAATGTTTATGGAGAAACTATCGAGGAGTATCTCCGGGTAAGCGAGATCTTGACGAAGGCCGACGGTGTTCATGCCCTGGAAATTAATGTCTCCTGCCCCAATGTTAAAAAAGGCGGTGTTGCCTTTGGAACGGACCCGGATATGGTTGCCGAAGTGACTAAGAGAGTGAAAGGAGCTACCGATCTGCCTGTGATCGTGAAACTTTCTCCTAACGTTACGGACATTGCCGTCATGGCGAAAGCGGCGGAAGCCGCCGGGGCCGATGCCGTATCGCTGATCAATACGATTACCGGTATGTCTGTTGATGTAGAGAAAAGAATACCCCATCTGAAGAATGTGACCGGCGGATTGTCCGGCCCGGCCATCAAGCCGATCGCCCTGAGAATGGTCTGGCAGGTTGCCGCTCAGATACACATCCCCGTCATTGGCGTAGGCGGGATTATGTCTGCCCCTGATGCCCTTGAATTCCTTATTGTCGGAGCGCGGGCGATTCAGGTGGGGACGGCTAATTTTATAGACCCCCGGGCGACCATGAACATTATCGAAGGCATAGAGGCGTACATGAAAAGACATCATGTCGTCGCTATGGATGATCTTGTGGGGTCATTGAGAATATAGAGTGTGCGGAGATGTTTAAGGGGCTCCGCTTGAGGAAAGGAGAATAATCTGATGGCAGGATACGAGGTAATTGCCGAAGGCATTTATCTGGTAGGGGGTCCGAATATTTCACGATCTGAGGATGCCACGGTTTTCGTTCTAGATTTTGAAGACGAACTCATCATGATCGATTCCGGTTCCGGACGGAGCTCCCGTATTCTCGAAGATAATATTCACGCCGCCGGTCTTGATCCCCATAATATCAGCCGTATGATTCTAACCCATTGCCATATAGATCATATCGGTTCAGCCCCGTATTTCCGCAGCGAATTTGGATGCCGAATCATTATTCACGAGGAGGACGCGGAAGCGATCGAAACGGGTGATCCGGTGCGAACGGCGGCAAACTGGTATGAAATGGAGTTCCCTCCTACGAAGATCGACGAAATACTGATAGGCGATGAGGGTTTTCTTGATTTCGGAAAAGACCGACTCCATTGGCTGCACACGCCCGGACATACCCCCGGTTCTATTTGTCTTTATCTCGATCGGGGCGGGAAAAGGATTCTTTTCGGCCAGGATATTCATGGACCCTTTCTGCCCAGTTTCAGATCGGATATCGGAAAATGGCAGGAGTCAATGGAGAAACTCTTATCATTAAAGGCAGATATCCTCTGTGAAGGCCATTTCGGTATCTTTCAGCCCCAAGAACGCGTAACGGGTTATATCAAAAAGTACTTGCGCCAGAACAGCTAGTTCCGATTCTAAATCAATCGTTATCTTCGTTGGCATCGGCAATCGGCTCCTCGACGTATGAAAAATACGCCTCCGTCGCCACTGCCTTGCCGCCTGGATTTCATCTATGATTTAGAATCGGAATAAAATTGGAATAGATCGGATTATTGTTCCTGTCCGTAAATATGAAGACAGGCATCAACGACTTTCGGATCGTAGAGAATCCCCCGGTTATTCCGTAGCTCCTCCAGGGCCTGATCCATGCCCTGTGCCTCCTGCTGATAGGGACGGTGAGAAGAAATGGAATCGATGACGTCGGCTACGGCGACAATTCTGGCCTCCAGACAGATTTGCTCTCCTGACAAGCCATGGGGGTATCCGGAACCATCCATACGTTCATGATGCTGAATGATAATGGGGGCAATAGGAACGGGGAAATCGATATTATTTAAGATGACATGTCCCATTTCAGGGTGAGACTTGATCAAATTGTATTCTGTGTCGTTCAATATTCCGGGTTTACAGAGGATTTCCGCGGGAATATAAATTTTGCCGATGTCGTGGATCTGAGCGCTGATCTTGATGATATCCGTCTGTTCCTTGGAAAGATCCATTTCCCGGGCAATTGCTTCGGCGATCCCGGCAACGGCGCGCTGATGTCCGGCCGTGTAGGGATCTCTTATTTCAACCATGGCGGAAATGGTCTCGATAACGCCGTTCATCATCCCTTTCAGTTTCTTGAGGCTGTCTTCGAGAGAGATTTTATCGAGAACATGCTCGTTGATATCATGGGTGACAACGACGGCATGGGTTACCTCCCCGTCTGTTGATCGTCGGTAAGGATAATAATTGACATCGTAGTGGCGCGGTTCTCCCTGCTCAAATTCAAAGGATTCCTGGTAGGAAACCTCTTGCCCTGAAAAACAGCGTTCCAGATGAGACTTGATGACCTCAGCCGACACGGAACCCCATATCTCATGGATGGTCTTGTTGAGGATCTGATCGGGGCTCTTTTTATGAGCAATGCAGTAAGAGTTGCTTACCGCCTCATAGCGCAGATCTCTATTGATCAGGGTCATGTATTCGCTCGCCGTGTTTACAATGAAGGCATACCTTTTCCAAATCTCCTGAGTATTCTGCAGAGACGCCTCGATATGTTTTCGGTCATGAATCTCCCTGGCGAGGGCGCCGCTTTTTTCTCTAAGCAACAGAACCTGCTGTTCCGATCGGTGGTGAAGAACGGTATTCTGCAAGGCAAATTTAATTGTTGAGAGCATGACCGTAATCGTCTGAAGGTCTTCTTCTACGAAGGGTGTGCGATCTTCATTGCGCACAAGCAGCAGGACAGCCGTCATATCATTCTCGCCAATAACCGGGATGGAAAGAGTTGATTTTTTGCCCAGACCGATAGATGTGAGCTGGGGTTTCATTTTTAAAGTGGCGAGGCGGGCCTGACACTCGAGGTCATAGGTCAAGGTTGCTTTGTCAGGTTGTTGCGTAAGTATGTCGTCATGAAGAATTTGAAGGGGTTGGTTATTTTCAATAAGAAAAATTACGCCGAAAGTCGCATTGGTAAGGCTTTGAGACTTATCGGCAAGGGACTCCAGTAATTTCCTGATATCCATAGCTTGGTTGGCTATCTCTGTAAGTTCCTTAATGGCGAGGAGTTCGTTTACTCTTGTTTTTAATTCTGTTGTCGTTTCCTGAAACTTGACAAGGAGATTTTGGAATGAATGGCTGATATCATTTAGTTCCACTATATCATTCTGGCTGTCAAGAGCGCTTTGGACATTGAACCCTGTCGCGACTTTTTCTGCCATAGAAGAGACCTTGAGAATCCTGTCAAAGATCTGCCGCAAAATGATCAGGCCCGACAAAACCACAAAAAGTATCATGAGATAGGCAATAGTATTCTCCGTATTGGCAAAAGCCTCCTTCGTATAGAGGAGGTAGGTAAGGATGGAAAACGGCAGGACGAATACGAGCGCCTGAATAATAACCAGCTTGTATTGAAGACCTTTTCCCTCAATGCTTAATCCTTTTAAAAACGGTGTCGACATAATCAGGACTCCTAAAAGATGATCACTAACTTGGCATGCGCTAAGACTAGCAAAAATGGCCTAATTTATAAAGAGTTATTTGTCGCGCCGATTTTATATCAGAGATGCGATCTCCGCAATTTTTCTTTCCAGCCTTTTTCCGGACACAGGAAAGGGAGTCTTGAGTTCCTGGGCGAAGAGGGACACTTTATACTCTTCGATCATCCAGAATAGCTCGTCGATGGCTGCTTTTTTCCCGTCTGATGTCAGTGCCGAGGTATCATTTCTAAGGGCTTGCCACGTAGTGGTGTAAGACTGAATTTCCCGTGACCTGTCCAAGGCCTTTTCAAGGTGGAAAAGTCCTCTGTCGGCGCGAATTTCCAGGGCGCAGATATAGCGGCTTAATTGCGATATCCTTTCATGAGGATAAGTCTCGAGAAAATCGTGAGGTAGAAGGGTTGCGAGTTCCTGCCGTAACTGGCGGAGATAGGATACGTCCTGCCCATGAGAATGATTCTGCTTTTCAAGGCGGTTCAGGGTCTGAATGGCCTTGAAATTTGCCTCCAGAACTGGCATACAAAAAGAGATGGCCTCCTGCCCCTTGGAGATAATTTTTGAACGCATATTTTGGGCATGTTCAACAAAATGCTTTTTACTTCTGATATATATAAAGAATAGATCATGTATTACTTTACTATAAATGATCCTGGCGACGGCCCTGGTTCCCCCAAACATTTCTGCCCATATTTTCATATTTCCCGTTGGTAGCAAGGTTTTCCTCAAATACTTTAATTCACTCTCAAAGTGTTTTTCATAAAGGGCGGCAACCCCGGAGCGGTGGGAGGCCTCGGCATCCGGAAGGGAAGGGAAAAGACGTAAATTTATGCTTCCATCCGCATACTCCAAGGCAGGGAAGGCTACACCCACCGGCTGATCGTGATTTCCCAAGGGGATGGATTCAGGCAAGTCATCGAAATTCCAAGAGATGATATTTTCACACTCCCATATTTTGCGGGCCCTTTGGAAGCTTTCCGATTGAATCTGACCGAGAAACTGCTTATGCAAACTGTTAATATCCCGACTGCTGGCCAGGGTTTGTCCATTTTCATCGGCAACAATAAAGCGCATCTTCAGTTGGTCGGGCAACGCCGTAAGGGGCCACACGGCAGGAGGGACGGTGACGCCAAATTGCTCCTTCAAAATCCTGCCGAGAACAATCGGTAGATTCTGCTCATTACTGGTCAGATGCATAATAAGCGTCTCTGCCACTGTTTTCAATGGAGGTAATTGCTTGCGGTAAATTTTGGGGAGTCCCCTGACCAGGGAATCAACCTGTTCCGGAAGCAAACCGGGTACTGCCATTTCAAAGGAATGGGGAGAAAGCGCCGTAATGATCGAGGCAGGAATTTCGGCGGTGACGCCGTCTTCCGGTGTGCCCGGCGTGAAGCGATAGGTCAGGGGGATACGGACCCCATGGACAACCGTCTCATCAGGCCAGGCGCTCAAAGCCTCGGTATCCGGGGATTGAAGAAGAATATCCTCTTCCGTCATCCGGAGAAAATCTTCGCCCCCCTGTTGGCGGATATATTTCTGGAAGGTTCGCTCGTCATGAATATTTAATAGCCGCTGGCGGTAAAAACCGAAGACGGCCTCTTCGCTGAGGAGCACTCCCTGACGGCGGAGCTTATTTTCCATTATACGGACCTTTTCGATGACTTCCTCGTTGTGACGCAGGAATGGGTAGTCCCTTTTCATGGACCCCTGCATGAGCCCCTCACGAATGAAAATATCGTTGGCGGCGGCAAGATCGATCCGGCCATAGGAAACTATTCTCCGGGGGATGATCAAGAGACCGAAGAGGCTCACCTGGGCGAAGGCTTGGACTTCCCCCCGTTCTTTGTTCCAGTGGGGTTCGGAATAGGTCACTCGACACAACGGACCGGCGACCTCCTCGATCCATTCCGGCTCGATCGTGGCCACTGTTCGCGCATATAGTCTCGACGTCTCCACCCATTCCGCGGCCACGATCCATTGTCCGCCGCCACCACGTTTGAATAATCCGGAACCGGGAAAGATCATCGCCTCCTTGCCTTTGGGAGCGGTGTAGAGATTCTTCTCCTTTTTCGTCGCAATGCCGGAAAGGAGCCCGCTCAGAACTGCCTTGTGGATGGTGGCATATTTATCTTCCCCCAGCTCGGATTTTCCTTTTTTCAGCGTCGGGTTGGAAACGTCGCGATCAAATTCCTGCGCAACTTCAAGTATTATTCCCCCTTTATCAACTTGATTAAACCCGTTGGAGGTACGGAGCCTCATCTCTTCCGCGACGATAACCCGGAGCTGGCGATGGAGATCCTGCCATTCCCGCATTCTTCGGTAGGAAAGGTAATGTTCACGACAGAATTTGCGCAGTCGGCCCTGGGATTTATCTTTATCCCCTGCTTCGTGGTAAATGCTCCAGATCCGCAGTAAAGACGCAAAGTCCGAAGTCGGATTACGGAAACGGGTGTGCATCTGATCCGCCTGAGCGGCTTTTTCCTGGGGCCGCTCCCGGGGATCGACGATGCTCAGGGCCGCGGTTATGATCAAAATTTCTTCGAGGCAGCCTCGTTTCATCGCCTCGATGATCATCCTTGCAATGCGCGGGTCGAGGGGCAGACGGGCCATCAAGCGGCCAATATCGCTCAATACGGGCTTTTCTTCGATCCGGACGGCCCCGAGTTCTTTGAGAATCTCTATGGCATCGGTAAGCTGTTTCTTGGCCGGGGGATCCAGGAACGGGAAGGTGTAAACATCGCCGATAGCGAGGTAGAGCATGCGCAGGACAACTCCGGCCAGATTGGCGCGGATGATTTCCGGCGGGGTAAAGGCGGGGCGGGTCAGGTAATCGCTTTTTTCATAAAGACGGATACAGACCCCGTTACGAACCCTGCCGCAACGCCCCTGCCGCTGGTCGGCGCTGCTCCGGGAGATGTTCTGAATGGGCAGGCTGGCCGTGCGCGTCCGGGGGTTGTACTGAGCGATCCGCGCGAGGCCCGTATCAACAACATAACGGATATTGGGTATGGTAATGGAGGTTTCCGCCACGTTCGTGGCGACGACAATCTTTTGCTGCGCCGAAGGCTGGAATACCCGCTGTTGCTCCGCCCAGGTCAGGCGGGAAAACATGGGGAGGATCGTCATGTTCTTTTTAAAGCGACCGGAAAGCAAGTCGCAGGTTTCCCGAATGTCCTGCTCCGTGGGCATAAATATCAATATGTCCCCCTGATCGCGATCCTTCCTAATGGCCTCCACCGCTTCCACCGCCGCATCGAGATATGAGCCGCCATCGCCATTATCCTCGCCTTCGGGGGTGAGGGGTCGGTAGCGTACCTCCACGGGGTAGAGCCGCCCGGAAATCTCAATGATGGGGGCCTTATTGAAGGCTTGGGAGAATTTCTCTGTATCCATGGTGGCTGAAGTGATGATAACCTTCAGATCATGTCGCCGGGGGAGGATCGTCCGGAGAATCCCAATGATGAAATCGATGTTGAGGTTCCGTTCATGGGCCTCATCGACGATAATGGTGTCGTAGCGTCGCAGGAGGCGATCCCCCTGTGCCTCCATGAGGAGCACGCCGTCCGTCATCAGCTTGATATAGGAATGGAGACCGGCCTTTTCATCGAAACGTATCTTGTAGGCCACGGATTGACCGATCTGTTCGCCCAGTTCTTCGGCAATGCGCTGGGCGACCGTAATTGCCGCCACCCGCCGGGGCTGAGTGCAGCCGATGAGCCCCCGGATTCCCCGCCCGGCGTCAAGACACATCTTGGGGATCTGCGTAGACTTTCCGGAGCCTGTCTCCCCCGCAATGATGAGTACCTGATGTTTCCTGATCGCTGCCACGATTTCTTCTCTACGGGCGGTGATTGGCAGTTGAGCGGGATAAGAGGTCTTCGGCGCCAGGGCCTGACGTTCTTCCCATCTTTTTTGTAGCGGCGAGGGCTTTCGTTCCATGCCGTCCCTATTTCATAACTGAAAAGGTTCTGTCAATGGTCTATGCGCCTGACCTTGAAACATGTGATTATCTTCTATGGCTATCGTTCTCCATCTCTCTTTCCCAACCGCATCGCCAGAACCTACTTTTCGATGCCAAATATCCCTTGACAAGCAAAAACAGCCCCCCTATACTTCGACCCAACAAAAGCAATTACTTATCCAATATCCAAGTGCAGAGAAATGCGATGAGATCCTGGCAGGAGGGATAACGGCCCCGGTTTTCACCGGCGAGGAAAAGGATCGGACCAAAAGTGCGATCTTCCATCGACACCTCCTGGGGAAAATAGAGGGGGAAATGACTGAGACATTTGCAACCCGTCCTTAAATCATAATGGTATAAAACGAGATTCAGAGGAATTTATCATGCAAAAAACGGAAGCCATTCAGGGAGAAAAATTTCTCGACGTGATCAAGAAGATCGAGGGGATGACCTCTTCCCAGCAGCGGTTCATTCAGGAAATGCTTTCGCAGCGCAAACAGGCGCCCGCTTTGCCCAAAAAACGAAATCTTAAAAAGAGCTTCGGATTGTGGGCGGATCGTGGGGACATCAAAAGCAGCATGGATTATGTGAATAAGTTGCGCGGCGAGTGGCAATCGCGATTGGAAGGGATGAAAGGCTGATGTCCCAGGCACTCTTGATCGACAGCGATATCTTGATAGATCACTTGCGAAAAGAGCAAAGCGCCCTGGTCTATATCCAGCAGGAAATCGATGACGCCTCCCCCCTCTTCATGTCCGTCATCAGCCGAATTGAAATCCTCTCCGGCGCCAGAAAAGGGGAAGATGAAACCATCCAATCCCTTTTCGATATCCTGACTTCCGTTGACGTTGATTTGGCGATCGCCGATGAGGCAGGGGAATACATGAGGAAATTCCGCAAGAGCCATGCCTTGAGCATCGGAGATGCCGTGATCGCCGCCACCGTTAAAGAGATGGGCATGAAACTCGTCACCCGGAATATCAAGCATTATCCGATGAAGGATGTCGAGATCGTCAAACCCTATTGAGCCTAAAAATCAGCCTACCGCAAAAGTGATATTCACCATGAAGAGACAATGAACATGCGTCCACAGGATACTTGAACAGGTGGCAGCGCGTACCGAAAAGCCTTCAAGCCAAAATGGCCGTTCTTGCCAAGCAGGAGGGAGTGAGCCTCAAAACCATGGTGCTTACTTTCATTGCCGAAGGCGTAGGAATGTGGGAAGATAAACGCCATGTTCAGAAGCTGACGGCATGAAATCATAAAATTGACCAAGTCATGGGATATACGGTATTATCTGCCCACAGCTATTACTAGATAATGAAAACAATTAGTCATATGGTTTCACTATGAATGAAAACTATTGGCATACGTGCTGGACGGACTATCGAGATCCGCGCCCTGGCCGATTGGCTTCTGGAGAGATAGGATCATGCGAAAACAAGGAAATATAAGAGGATATTTTCTGCCATGCCGCTTCTAACCATTTATTTTCAGCTCCATCAGCCGTTCCGGCTCCATCCCGACCGGGACAAATTTCTCTGGGAGGAGAAAAACAGAGAAATCTTCATCAAGGTTGCCGAGAAATGTTATCTCCCCGCCACCTACCTTTTTACCGAGCTCCTCCAGGCGTATCCAGAATTCAAGATTACCATGAGCATGTCCGGGATCTTTCTTGAGCAGGCGGAAAACTACCAGCCCGAGGTTGTCAAGGCCCTCCAGGGTCTTGTCGATGCCGGCAACGAACGGGGTCAGATCGAGTTCCTCGACGAGACATACTATCATTCCCTGACCAGTCTCTTTCAGGATCCCACGAAACGGGAATTTCGCGACCAGGTGTCTCTCCACCGCGATAAGATGCGTCGTCTTTTCGGTGTCTTCCCCACTGCTTTTCGGAACACCGAATTGATGTACAACAACAATATCGCGGAAGTAGTTGCGGACATGGGCTACCGGGCTATCCTCTGCGAAAAGCGGAACGACATGTTCATGAATGAGCAGGTCCCCATATCTCCGAACGCCGTCTTCCGTGCCCGGGACTTGAATTTGCTGGTCCTGCCGCGACACCGGGAACTCAGCGACGATGTGGCCTTCCGCTTTCCCCATAGCCCCCTGACGCCGGAAATGTACGCCTCCTTTATTTCCAAAATCGATGGAGAAGCGGTAATTCTCGGCTTTGACTACGAACATATCGGAGAGCACATCTGGGAAGATAAGGGCATCTTTGCCTTCTGGCGTGGCCTTCCCGAGGCGCTCCGTCAATATCCCGCCATTGTTATGTCCAATCCAACCGAGATTGCAGACAATTTTAAGGACGCTGCCTGTCCGGATGTGGACATAGACGGACTGGCGACCTCTTCCTGGGCGGACGCTTCCCGGGATACCTTTGGCTGGTTGGGCAATATGACTCAATACGAATTATTCCGGGACATCGAGTCAATGGAGAACGACGCCCGCCGGGCTGGATCTGAAGAGATGACCCGCTGGCGCCATTTGACAACATCGGACCACGTCTATTTCCTTCATGAAAACATTGGTGAGGATCATGCTGTCCACGCCTATTTCAACCCCTATGGAGGATCCATCTCCCAGCCAACCTATATCCTGACCCGCAAAATTGATCAGCTGCAGATTGCCATCCAGCGCTTTGAAGTTATCAAGAGAAAAGAAAAAACCGCCATTCTCATTATTACCCCGGAGACGGGACCCCTGCCTGAGGAGATGGGCGATTTGGCCAAATACATCTCGGGAAAGAGCGGCGGCCAGGGAGAGGTGGTTTCCGCCCTGTGCGAGGGCCTGACCGACCGCGGTATCCATGTCCACCTGGCGACGCTGAACCTCAAGCGCCGGTTTCAGCGGGAAAGCATGATGGACGAAAGGGAGTGGCGCGAGGTACGCTACCAGATCGATCCGAAAAGGATCCATCTGGTCAGTTCCGCCGTATTTGCAGATAATCTGAGCGCCTATGCTGGTGATCCCCTGCTGACGGCCGCCGAATTTCAACGGGAAATCATCAACAATGTCATAAAAACAGTCCGGGCGCAGCATCAGGGCAAACTGATCATCCACTCTCACGATTGGATGGCGGGGGGCGCCATAACCGCCTATGCACGGGAAACAGGGTTGCCTGTCCTTCATACCGTTCATAACGTCTTTACGGCCCATCTCCCCCTGGAGTTTCTGGGGGGGGTTAATCTCCACAATTTCTCCAAGAATCTCTTCTTATCCTTTGATAACGGCAGACAATGTGTGGATTGCCAGGCGACGGCGATCAAGAATGCGACGATGATCAATTTTGTCGGCGAGCGGTTTCTTAAAGAGGTTGTTGACGACTACTTCATGGACCGCCAGATTATTCCGCCGAGCGTTCGCCAGGAAGTGAAGGCCAAATATTATAACGACGCAGCGCGGTCGATCATCAATGCCCCGGCATCGAATATGTATCCGGAGCATTGTCCCCATCTGACGATAACATATGGCGCCAGTGAAGATGTTATTGCCGCAAAACAGGAAAATAAGCTGGTATTCCAGAAACATATGGGGTTAAATCTTGATAGGGAAGCTATTCTTTTTTATTGGCCATCCCGTCTGGATCCCTTTCAGAAAGGCGTTGAACTCCTCGAACTGTTTGCCCAGGCTTTCATAAATTCCTACCCTGACGTCCAGATCGCCATCGTCGGCGATGGGGTGGGAAATGATCGCACCCATGTCGATATTCTCGGGAGAATCGCTTATGCATCCCAAGGGCGAATTGCCTATCATCCCTTTGCGGAAGGTCTGTCGATGCTTGGTTATGCGGCGGCCTGCGACGTCTTCGGAGCTTCCCTCTATGAACCATGCGGCCAGATTGATCAGGTGGGAAATCTCTTCGGCGCCACGGCGACGAACCGGAACACCGGGGGGTATCACGACAAAATCCGGGAACTGAGATTGAAGGAAGACGGTTCCCCCCAGGACGTGGGTAATGGTTTTCTTTTTAATGACTATGATGCGGGAGGGCTATGGTACGCCCTGGAAAAGAGCCTACATTTCCATCGGAAGGGAAGGGAAATAAGGGAAGCGCAGTTAAAGCGGATTATGCGTGAAGCAAGGGAAAGATATGATCTTGGTAATATGATCGCCGAATACATCCGTATTTACGAGCGGTTAAATGGTGACCAGCCGCTGATCTGATTCATGAAGATAAAGGTGACGCGTTCGCAAAAACCCATTATACTCCCTCAACTTCAAAGAAAGGGCTGGGTTGGGTTGGTTATGGGTCAAGGGTCATAATTTATGTTTCGTAAAAGAAGCTTCTTTTGTCTGAGCCTAGTTATCATCCTGGTTTTGCTCTTCCAGGCGGATCCGATATCAGCCCAAACCCGACTGCGTATTCTCCACGTCAATGACTTTCACGGCTATGCCGAACCCCATACCCCTGCAGGCATAAAGGAAAAAATTGGAGGCGCCGCCTATCTGGCCGCGCGCATAGATGCTTTAAGAAAAGAGAATAACGGCAATGCCCTCCTCCTTTCCGCAGGAGACATGATTCAGGGACATCCCTGGGCCAATTTCAACGAGGGCAGGGCGGTCATCGAGCTCATGAATGCCATGAAATTTGATGCCATGGTGCTGGGGAACCATGAATTCGACTTCGGCGGCAAGGTCCTTGAGCAAAGGATAAGAGAGGCCAAATTCCCCGTATTGGCTGCCAACGTCGATGGAGTTGCCGGTTTAAAACCCTATGTGATCCGCGAGGTGGGAGGGTTAAGGGTCGGCCTGCTCGGGATTATCTCGGAACAAACGCCCGAGCTTACTCATCCCAAGAATGTTGAAGGGATCATGTTTCTTCCATCAGATTTGACCGTTCGTAAATATCTGCCTGAACTGCGGAAGAAAGCTGATATCATCATTCTCATCACCCATATCGGTTATGGGGAGGACCGGCTTCTTGCAGGAAAGAGCAAAGGAGTAACTGCCATAATCGGCGGCCATTCCCACACGAAAGTGACAGGTCCCCAGGTGATCGACGGAACAATCATCCTTCATGCCTGGGAACACGGCAAATCTGTCGGCATCCTGGATATCGAAATTGATAACGGGAAAATAATCTCCCTTCGGGGAACCCTTGAAGATATCAAGCCGACCGGCCCTTATCGAGCCGATGTAGCGTCCATTGTCTCAGTTTATGAAGACCGCCTGGATAAGGCGATGAACATGGTCATTGGGAAAACAGGGGTAGATCTTGACGGTCGGCATGTCCGGTGGAGGGAAACAAACCTGGGTAATTTCATCGCCGATGCAATGAGAAAAAATGCCAACGCGGAGGTGGCCTTCATCAACGGCGGCTCCATACGGGCGGGCATTGCAGCCGGTACGATAACGATCAGAGACATTTATACCGTCCTTCCCTTTACAGGCTATTCAGTCGTTATGGAATTAAGAAGCGATGAGATCCGCACCGCCTTGGAACATTCTCTTGCGGGTGGTGAAGAAGGCTCGGGAGGTTTCCTGCAGGTGTCGGGAATGAAGATCGACTACAACCCCGGCGCAGCAGTCGGTTCCCGGGTCAAGGGTATTACCGTAAATGGGGCACCCCTCGACCGGGCAAGAAAATACACGGTAGTCACGAGTGATTTCCTGGCCGCCGGGGGAGACGGCTACTCTTTCTTAAAAGCTATCCGTCAAAACAGGGTGCATGGACAGGGAAAAGACATTAGAGACCTTGTGATGGACAACATCAAAGCCCAGAGGGAAATATGTCCGCAGATCGAGGGGAGAATGAATCAACAGACGCCCTGAACGTCTTTGTCAATGGGAGTCATTTTCACCTGGTAAAGGGCATGTCGGTGCGACACGCCCTCCTCGCTGCGGGGATGATTTTGAATAACCGGGAAATACCGGCCGTCCTGGACGAGTGGGGAAACCTGACCGGCCTTGACGGCGCCCTTACGGAAGGGACAAAGCTCTTTACATCCAAGCATGGGTAAGACTGCCATTTGTCGATAACGTTTTACAGCCCCTTATGTTGCTTGATCAGCGTCTCCAGCCCAAATCGAGGGGCAGGTTTTTCGGGGCTTCGACAACAACACCGGTCGAGACGATCTTCTTCTCTCCACCCGGAATATCCAGTAGCCAGATCTGGCTGGTTGCGCTAACTTCCGAGGCCTCCGGGCTGTTCTTGATTGTGATTTTAATCTGTTCGTCCCGGGATTGGGGCAACGGCTCCTCCATCCGGACTCGCACCGGATAATTACGGCCGTTGGCGACTTCGATCCGCCATTCCCAACGGAAAGTTTGTTTATCCGCAACAAAAAAAGACTTCTCTCCCGCTGTCTGGCTGAGAAGAACGGACGATGCCTTGATTAAGGGATCGGCGCCGAAGTATATGGTATCTTCCCGTCCCGTCAGGGAAAAGGGTCTTTTCCCGACCAGGGCGCCGTCGATCATGAATGACGCCGTTCCCCGGGGGATTTCTTTGTCTTCCTGAAACTGAACGGACCCGCGGACAAATGTCTGATCGCCCTGGGAAGGTCTTGCCAGGTGGGTGAATTCAACCGGCCAGGTTTCTTCCTGGACCTGGATGCGTTGCTTAATTCCTGCATTCAGTGAGCGCTTTCCCAGGTTCCAAACATGAAAGGAGCTTTCCCTGCTCAGGCTGGGCGCCGCAATTGGGCTGGCGGCAAGGGCTAACGGTTCTGGTGCTTCTTCGCTCATTTTATCCTGCTTTGTCCGGCGCTTGGCTTTATAGACCACCTCTTGGCGCAGCTTGATTATCCAAGCAGGCAAATCTTGCGGTGCAATAGTAGTGTTTGGTTGGAGAGTTGCCAAGCGGACATCCACCTGACGCCAATCATGACCGGAACTCTGCCAGATTTCCGCTTCCCAGGAAAAGAGGATGCGTTTTCTCAGGGGTTGCGCTTCCAGACGGTAAAGAGAGGTCCATCCACAACCCGACATGGTATAGGTATATGTCAGCGTGGCTTCGACAGCGGCGGGTCCTGACAACAGGACCGTTACCTCCCATGCCGTTTCCTTTTTGCCGGCCATTAGGGCTAATTTATCTTGTAATTCCTTTACATTTTTAGTTGATTCTTCAAGTAAAGGTTCAAGGGCCAGCTTGTCCTGAACCATCTTCGTGATATTCTTTCCGATGGCATTGGACATGTTGCCGGCGTCGGCGATGGTCTTTACCCTGGCCTTGGTCTGCAACTGCCAGAACTGTATTTGATTATCCAGGGCGCGGATACCGGCTTGAAGCCTGTTCTGTTCTCTTTTGAGTTCCTCAAGTTTTTTCCTCATGGCAACGATGCCCTGATCATCCTGGGGGATTATCTGACGCCAGGTTTGGTCCACGATGGTCAAGGAGGCAGGGCTTGTGATCTGAGTCGCCAGGGTATCGGGATCCGCCTGGCCGGGAATCGTTATGGTGGCTTGCTTCAAACTGCTGTCTATCGGTTTGAGTCGAACCTTCTGTACTTCTTTGACTTGCGCTGATTGCGGATAAAACGTCACCTCAACCGGGGCGGCAAAGAGTTGTAAAGGGACAAGAGAAAGGGCGAATATTACGGCGGAAAATATTTGCTGGGCGCTTCTATTCATTATCAATCCTCCTAAACAGATTATGGAGGTCATCATAGGGAGGATGGGATGGGATGTCAAATAATTATTTAAATAGAGAGTGTTTTATGTCATGGGCTATCTTATTGACGTTATCCATAACTTCTTCCAGATCAATCGTCAAAAGTCGGCGGTCCTTCATAACGATCTTGCCATTGATGATACTTGTCTGGACATCGGCCCCCGAGGCGGCGTAGACAAGCTGGGAGCAGATGTTATAAACAGGGGTCAAATGCGGCTTCTTTAGATCGACAATGATCAGATCCGCCTTCTTGCCCGCTTCGATAGATCCGATCAGGCGATCCAGCCCCAGTACCCTGGCCCCACCCATCGTTGCCATCCTCAGTACCGTTTGGGCATCCATGATGGAAGGGTCTTTTTTTATAACCTTATGTAGTTTTGCGGCGGAATCCATTTCGCCAAACATGTCGTGATCGTTATTGCTGGCACAACCGTCCGTGCCCAGTCCCACATCGATACCGGCGGCAAGCATCTCGGGAATCGGACCCACGCCGGTAGCAAGCTTCATGTTGCTCTGCGGGTTATGGGAAACCTTTATGTGGTTTACAGCAAGACAGGCGATTTCCCCCTCATCGAGCCAGTTACAATGGACTGCGACGGTCAAGTCGTCCAGGACCCCCAGGGCATCGAGGTGGTGTACCGGAGTGTTGCCGTAGCGATTCATGATGATTTCTTTTTCATCGCTTGTTTCCGCCAGATGGATCAGGAAGGGGACGGCATTTTGACGGGCGACCTCCTTGATGGCGCGGATCGTTTGGGGAGAACAGGTGTAAGGAGAATGACAGAAGAGGGCAGGGGTGATCATGGGTCTTTCCGACAGCCATTTGCTGAGGAATTTATTCGCCCCCTGCACGTGTCTTTCAATCTCGGCTGCGGTGACGTGGTCCATATCTGCGTCCAGGAAGCCCATCCCAGCCACGCAGCGGATACCGCTCTCGTGGGCGGCCCGGGCCACAGTGCTCTCGTAAAAGTATCCGTCGCAAAAGGTTGTCGTTCCCGAGAGCAGCATCTCCGCAATCCCGAGGAGGGCGCCCGCATGGACCATTTCCCGGTTGACATACTTTCTCTCGGCAGGGAAGATATGGTTGTTTAGCCAATCCATCAAGGGAAGATCATCGGCGAGGCCGCGAAAACAGACCATGGGAACATGGGTGTGAGTATTGACTAGGCCTGGTATAATGACACAACCCTCGGCATGGATGATTTCTTTCGGCGCGTAGAGACTGACCAGGGGGGCATGTGCTTCCTCGATGAAAAGAATCTCACCGTCGCGAATGCCGATGAGGGGGTCTTCAATAACCCTATTATCTTCGGCGAGAGTGAGGAGTCGGCCACCCTGAATAAGAATATCAAGAGGTGCGCTGCAATGGTTCATGATAATTGATTATGGCTTTCTCAGGCTTTCCCTGACTTTCAACGCTATCTGGTTGACCCGTTCCATGGCTTCCTGTTCATTGATCGTAAGGAGACGACGGTTTTCCATGACTAACTTGCCGTTGATAATGGAGGTGTCCACATCGGCTCCCGTGACCGCGTAAACAAGGTGGGAGTATGCATTGTACATAGGGGTTAGATGAGGTTTTCGGGTATTGATCAGAATTACGTCGGCTTTTTTCCCTGTTTCCAGGACGCCGGTTAAATGGCCCATCCCCAATGCCTGCGCCCCATTGCGGGTAGCCATTTTAACTACAGTGGGGGCGGGCAGGACGGTGGGATCCAGGGTGGCGACTTTTGCCAGTTTTGCCGCCGTATCCATCTCCTGGAACATATCCAGATTGTTGTTGCTGGCGCAGCCGTCCGTGCCGAGGGCGACGTCGAGGCCGAGTTTCAGCATCTGAGCGACGGGGGCGATGCCGGAGGCCAGTTTCATATTGCTTTCCGGATTGTGGACGATCTTGCATCCATGGTCTGCGAATATCCGCATGTCCTCTTCGTCCATGCAGACGCCATGAAATACGATCAATCGTTCATCAAGATAACCGATATCCTTAAGAAAGTGCGTTGCTTTCCTACCAAACATATCCATTAGTTGTTGAACCTCGGCGCTGTTTTCAAGAAAATGCATGGCGATGGGAATGTTATATTCCCTCGCAATGTCTTTAGCGTTCTTGAGGAGTGACGGCGAGCAGGTATAAAGGGCATGAGGCTCGACAACGATCTGAACGAGCGGGTCACCGGACCATTTTTCAATGAGTTTCCTCGTATAGCTTATTCCTTCCGCAGGAGTTTTGAAATTGGGGGAAGGAAAGTCAAAGAGGACCTCCCCGACAAGACACCTCATGCCGGCGCTTTTTGCTGCGGAGGCGGTTTCCTCTTCGAAGATGTACATATCACAGAAAGTGGTAGTGCCGGATTTGATCATTTCGGCGCAGGCCAGCATACTCCCCCAGTAGGCAAGTTCGGGAGACACATTTCTGGCTTCGGCGGGAAAGATATAGTCGTTTAACCAGCTCATGAGATCCATGTCGTCGGCAATGCCCCTAAAGCAGGTCATGGCGGCATGGGTATGACCATTGACCAGGCCGGGCATGACAATACAGTTGCGAGCGGATATTTCCTTTTTCCCCCGGTACGCCTTTTTAATGTCTTCCGAATCCCCCAATTCAACTATCGCATCATTTTCAATGGCCAGGGCGCCATGATCGTAGATGGTTCCCGAGTTATCCATGGTGACGATCAGCCCTTCGGTGATCAAGATATCGACATCACGCATCTGCTTCCCCCTTCAGTCCTTAAGTGTCCGGCGAAGTTTGCATATCTCTGAGAAAATGTCCAGCGGGAGTAGCTGAAATTCTCGATTGCTGTTCCCCCATCCGCAAGTGACCGGATTGACTGGGAATGGGTGCTCTGATTTGCAAAGTCATCATAAAAACAATTTGCTGGACTTTTTTAGAGTTTTTAATGATAAACGGGTAAAATGCCCATTTTGGGAAGGGTGATTTTAAGGGGAGTCGTAGTCTTTACAAGCAATCACATTGATACAGGATGGTCATCATGGGTACAAGAAACTGGCTTAAGCTTATCCTGATTGCAGGGATTACCTTATGTATTTCCACTTTGGGCATTGCCGAAGAGTGGGGGAAGATCATGTACGCCCGCCCAAAGACAATCATCCGAGAAAAGCGGTCCATGAATTCACCAATCAAAGGGGGGCTCATCGCCGGGCAGGCAGTTAAAACGGACTTCCTTAAAGACGGCTGGTATGCCGTCTTTCCATTGACCGAGAAGGAGCGAGTGGAAAACAAAGCCCTTGGATATGTCTTTACGACGCGTCTTGAAAGCCAGCCACCCAAGTCATCCGAGGCTGCATCTAAAGGGGGAAAACCGGCGGAGGATACATCCACGATATCGGATGAGAAAGAGAACATCAGCATTAATATGAAGAGTATAAAGTTTAAACTCGACGATAGCGGGAAAGAGGCCATCTTGATAGAATTCGACCGTTTTTATACACCCGCCATCTTTGCCATTGAGGGAAAATCAGCCCGGATCGTACTCGACGTTGCCAATGTATCTTCATTCAAGAAGGAGTGGGCCCTGATCAATGTGGGTGGCAAGATTATCAGGCGTGTCCGTTGCAGCGAAGACCCCCGTACCCACATGGTACGAATTGTACTTGATGTGGAACCGTCGAAGAATTATCATGTCCAGCCCGTATTCAGCGAAAAAGGAAACATATACATGCTTGAAATATCACCGGCTGACAGGTAAAGGCACCCCCAATAGAGATAGCTGCTGGTCGCTGAGAAATGATCCATTACCTTTCCCCGCGCAGTATCTTCTCCACTAAAGACTTCAGTTCTTCTCCCTTGAAAGGTTTCTTCATTGCTCCGCGGAAGCCGTAATTGCGGTAATGCTCGATGACGGGATCGTCGACATAGCCGGAGGCAATAATGGCCTTGATCTTCGGATCTATCTTCAACAATCTCTCCATGGTAAGCTGACCACCCAATCCCTGGCGAACCGTCAGGTCCAGGAGCACCAGATCAAAGGGCCTGTCGTTATGGAGAGCTCTTGTGTAAGCATCGATTGCCTCCTGACCATCCTTCACGTCAGTCACTTCATAACCCAGGAGCTCCAGGTAGGACCGTTCGATCTCACGGATACTCCGCTCATCATCCATGATCAGGACGCGCCGGGTGTCGGCCGCTGATGACTTCTTTACTTTTTTTCCTTTTGCCTTATGCACCACCCGCACCGGCAGATAAAGGTTAACTGCGGTTCCTTTCCCTGGTCGAGAATCCACCCAAATGTACCCTTCGTGCTGCTTCAGGACGGAATAGCAGACCGAAAGTCCCAGCCCCATTCCCTTCTGCGCCCCCCTCTCCTTGGTGCTGAAATAGGGATCAAATACCTTGTCCAGGTGTTCCACCGGGATGCCAACGCCTTCATCTGCAAAGGTGATCATGACGTAGGAGCCCTTTTTCATGGGAAATGCCGTTCCCTTTGGTATTTCGACATTCTCCGTCCGTACGGTCAGCTTTCCTCCCCCGGGCATGGCCTCCACGGCGTTTGTCGTGAGGCTGTAAAAACACTGTTTCATTTGCAGCTCGTCGATCTCGGTGGGCCAGAGGTCATCCGCGAAGTCGAAAGCCGTCTTCACGTCCACTTCCTTTACGATGCTGTGAACGGCGCTCTGGACAAGCTCCTCAACATCGCAGCTCTTCCGGAAGGGAGCGCCGCCCTTGGAAAAGGTGATCAGCCGGCTGGTCAGCTCTCCGGTCTGGTCTATGCACTGCTGGGCGGATTCGAGATAACTGCGGGCCTTGCTATCCGGCGCTAGGTAAAGGCGGGTCAGATCCACATATCCCTGGACCGCCATGATAAGATTGTTGAAATCGTGGGCAATCCCGCCGGCCAAAATGCCCAGCGATTCGAGCTTGTGCGTCCGCAGCAGATCTTCCTTCATCAGCCTCTGTTCGGTGAACTCGACAACAAAACCCTCATAATATTTGGGATTGCCGGCGTCGTCTCTGACAAGGCGGGTGTTTATGGAAACCCAGCAGATGCTTCCGTCCTTCCTGAATCCCTGGGTTTCAAAGCGCTTCACCTCTCCCTTCTCATCGATCAGGCGCATGTGCTCGGGACGCGTTTCGGGGTTGACATAGATCTGTCTGCCGATATCTGTCACGGAATTCATCAGGTCTTCAGGCGATTCATAGCCGAAGATATGGGCAAGGGCCGGGTTAGCGCTCAGAAAGCGGCCATCTATAGTAGTCTGGAAAATGCCCTCTATGGCATTCTCGAAGATGGAACGGTATTTTTCTTCGGCCGCCTTTCGTTCTGAAATGTCTCGCGAAGCCGATTCATGAAGGGATTCCTGCCTTGTCTTGGATGGATCATCCATCGGTTTGTCTCCAACTTGATGATATGCTCAGTGACATCAGAAAGGTTACGAAAGGCGTTATTAAGACTTGTTGATGGTTCTCGATCAAAACAGTCTATATTTATATGAGGTGCTATAGATACTAACTCCGGTTTTATGTCAAGATAAATAGTAGCGAATGCCGACATCGCCTTGGCCATCGCATCCGCTCATTTACCCGTCCTCCAGTAAAAAGATATCAGTTTAGAACTAACAATGCAGAGATACAGGTACAGTTAATAAATAATATTTAATATTTATTCCGAACGTCCATATTCTACATAGTTTGTCTGATATTTTTATTATTGCATCTCTCACCAATATGTGAGATGCAGGTACCCTGTTTCATGCAGTCAGCCTTAACGCAACAGCCATCGCTCCCATCCTCCGGGTGCCCTGTGGTAACTGAGAGGGCGGAGCTTTATATTTTGGGGGCTTCGAATGGCATCGCTGCACCGAACTTCAATGATAAAGGAAAAGGCTAAATAGGCCATGAAAGGAATTATCCTCGCCGGTGGCGCGGGCACGCGCCTCTATCCCATTACCAGAGTCATCAGCAAGCAGCTCCTTCCGATTTATGACAAGCCGATGATTTATTATCCCCTGTCGATCCTGATGCTGGCCGGAATCCGGGAAATATTGATCATATCAACCCCGGAGGACCTGCCCCTTTATCGGAGATTACTGGGGGACGGCGCTCAGTGGGGCATTGAATTCACCTATGCCGAGCAGCCGAAGCCCGAGGGACTTGCCCAGGCCTTCATCATTGGCAGGGAGTTTGTAAACAGGGACAAATGCTGCCTGATCCTCGGGGACAACATATTTTATGGACATGGCCTGATCAGGCTGCTCAGAAAGGCGGGGGAGAACGAAAAAGGCGCGACCGTCTTCGCTTATTGGGTGAAAGATCCGGAACGCTATGGTGTCGTCTCTTTCAATGGCGAAGGGAAGGCCGACACCCTTGAGGAAAAACCAAAAAGCCCGAAATCAAACTGGGCCGTGACGGGCCTCTATTTCTACGACAACCGGGTGCTGGACATTGCGGCCAATCTGAAACCCTCCCCCCGGGGAGAGCTGGAAATAACCGATGTCAACCGGGCCTATCTTGAATGTAAGGAATTGAAAGTGGAAACCCTTGGCCGCGGCATCGCCTGGCTGGACACGGGTACCCACGAATCGTTGATTCAGGCCTCCACCTTCATCGAGGCCATCGAAAACAGGCAGGGCCTCAAGGTGGCCTGCCTGGAAGAGATTGCCTATCGGATGGGACACATAGACGCCGCCCAGATCCTGAAATTGGCCCAACCGATGATCAATAACGGCTATGGGCAATATCTGGTCAATATGGTCAAAAGGGATGTCTGATGGCCGGTAAAATCATAATTCTTGAGCCAATTATATTGATTTTATAAACAAAAGGATACTGATTGTATGACGGAACGATTGATCAGCACCGCCCCCAATGGAGAATCTTTTTCCCTTCCCAAGCAGGAAGACTATGCGAAGGAATTCAATCGCCTCCAGGCCCTGGTGAAGAAGCACCGCAAGGAAGGCCGGGAAATCGTCGTCGTCATGGGCGTCGGGTTTGTCGGGGCCGTCATGGCCGCCATCGTCGCCGACTCCGTCAAGAAGGAAACAGGCAAATCCGGCAAATTCGTCATCGGCATGCAGCGCCCGTCGCCCCGGTCCTACTGGAAGATTCCCCTCCTTAACAAGGGCATTGCCCCGGTGGAAGCGGAAGACCCCGAAGTCGCCCCCATGATCGCCCGCTGCGTCCTGGAGAAGAAGACCCTCACCGCCACCTTCACCTACGATGCCCTCTGCCTGGCCGATGTCGTTGTCGTGGATGTCCAGTGCGACTATCTGAAGGAAACCCTGGGCGACTGCCGGAAGGGCAGGGCCGATATCGCCGCCCTCGAAGACAGCCTCCGTGTCATCGGCGAAAAGATCGCCCCTCACTGCCTGGTCCTCATCGAGACGACCGTTCCCCCGGGAACGACGGAATACGTCGCCTATCCCATTATCAAGAAGTCCTTCGAGAAGCGGGGGATCGCCTCCGAACCGCTCCTCGCCCACTCCTACGAGCGGGTCATGCCGGGCCGGGAATATGTGGCCTCCATCCGGGACTTCTGGCGGGTGTGCAGCGGCATCAACGAACCGGCCCGTACCCGTGTCGCCGCGTTCCTCTCGGAGATCCTCAACGTCGAGAAATTCCCCCTCACCGTTCTGGACCGCCCCATCGAGAGTGAAACCTGCAAGATCGTCGAGAACTCCTACCGGGCCACGATCCTCGCCTTTCTCAACGAATGGAGCCTCTTCGCCGAACGGAACGGCGTGGACATAATCAAGGTCATCAAGGCCATCAAGGTCCGCCCCACCCATTCCAACATGATCTTTCCCGGTCCCGGCATCGGCGGCTACTGCCTCCCCAAGGACGGGGGCCTCGGCGTCTGGGCCTACCAGCACCTGATGGGCTTTGAGGATGACATCTTCAAGATCACGCCCCTGGCCATCGACATCAACGATACCCGCTCCCTCCACGCTGCCGAACTGGTCCGGGACGCCCTCCGGAATATGGGCAAGATCGTTGCCGCCTCCAAGATCGCCGTCCTCGGCGCCTCTTACCGGGAAGACGTCGGCGACACCCGTTACAGCGGCTCGGAGATCGTTGTCCGCAAGCTCACCGAAATGGGAGGGGACGTCATTATCCATGATCCCTACGTGAAACAC